>DYLU01000095.1 GCA_020721905.1 Leptospira biflexa
TTGGCATACGTGAATTAATGATTGCAATACTTGTAAGCATATCCTCAAGTGTTCCGGTTTTGACGGAATAGGCGGCTTCTTTCCAGTTGTTATGAACCACTGGTGGATTGCTATCAGCCCAGAAATGGCTCAAAATATTTCCTGAATATCCAATGTTGTGCTCCTCAAGCATCTGCCACAACCGCAGACTATGTGTATAATGGTCTATGTAGCAAAAAAAACCGCGTGATTTTTCATTTGATGTATTAATTCCCTGTTGATGCAACCTAACATTTTCCCTTCCCTCATTGACAAGCATCTCAAGCAAGCGTGTGTATATGGGCATACCGGCAAACATGAAGCGCCCTGCATAGATAAAAAAGCAGGTGGTAACAGGCAATGGTAAAGGCTTGTAACACAGATATTGCTCAAGCTCGTTTATGAGTTCATCCTGCTTTTGTAATTCGGTCAGTATTTCCCGTAATCGGTCATTATCCAGTCTTTTGCCGCTTTGCTCTTCAAGAAATGTTACAAGTGCCCTGTAATCCTGCACATGATACCGGGTTACACGTTCCTCCACTAACCATGGCGGCATATTGAGTTGAAAAAACGGCTTATCCTTATATGCAGCAAAGAATGCAAATGCATTTGCATTGGTATCACAAACACCTGGCGAATCAGTTACTACCATATCTATTGGTGTGCCAATATCAGCAAGGTATGCTCCCATTGATCCCCGCTGTGATGAACATGATGTTTCAGTAAAACCAACTTCATTGCAGTAGTCCAAAAACTCTGCAGTTCCGCGTTTATATAAAAATGTCATCATTACGGTTAGAACTTCCAGTGTTACAGGAACAATATCCAACGCATACAGTATTGCCGGTGAAAAGCAGAATGTGGTCATACACGTCTTCTTTCCACGATGGTGTGCATTTACAATGTTATCCAGGTATGTTGCTGTCATTTGCAAAAACAATTGACCCGCTTTTGCTTTGAAAACTTCTTTAACAGGCTCCCGAAAATATGGTATATAGCGTAAAGCAATATCATATTCCTGCTTTGTTCCTGCCAGAAGCCGTGAACCAGCTTCATACGTACGCCATAACATCCAATCAAAGTTATATTGTTTTAATGCCTGGCGCATACACTCCTCCTTGCCTGTAATCGTTCTATGAATGCATCAATGCGCATACGCATGCGTTCATAATCGGCCATTGGACCATATTCGCGCTCCAACCGCAAACAGGGAACGCCTCTTTTTTCAAGGTCACGTTCAAGTAAGCCGTTTTCAGCTCCATGCAGATCGCAAAACCGTATATTCTGTAACACAACACCCTCCACCTGCGCTTTGTGTATAGCTTCTACCACCTTTTCAAGGCGCTGTTTGTATCCACCATACATGCGCGGGCAATGGCTATGCGTAAGGTATCGCAGAGCCAGTGCATGCAATGGCTCATCATCCTCATCAACATAATCGATGTCAAGCCGCGGCCCATAACATAACGTATCAGCCGTCACCACTGCTGTTTGGTTTTCAATGGATTTGATAAAATCTATATCATCATTGGCACTTCCAATAAGCATAAGCCGACTGCGATCCTCTAATGCAGTACCATTATATGCAGATAACAACGACTCTATCATACCATAAAACCTGTCACGGGGCATGGATAATCCTGCAACAAACACAGCAACAGCATCAGCACCGCTAATGCGTGCAGGATAGTTCATGCGCAGGGCGTTAAGCTCTTCTAAATGTTTTCGCATTCTGTTGTAAAAAGCAATTGACTCCTTCAATTTTTCCCTGGAAAAGGACAATGAAAAATGCTCTGTTACACTATCAATAAACCTTTGTAACTCATCCACAAGCCACTTCACACTGTATTCAGTAATCTTGTGTGGAACAGCATAATGGAAGAAAAACGGCGGAACTACTGGCAAATTAAGATTGACAGCAGTTTTGCGAATACATTCATCGATCCTGCGCATTGAATCGCAGCCCGGTGTTACAATAATTCCGTCAAGGAATGAATAATCACCATCGGCAAAATGTTGCAGCAGGCATTTAGGATGACTGCAAATAAATGGCCCAAAGGCAGCGTCAGCAATCGACAGCGAATGTACATTAAGCCCTTTAATCCTGTACGGGATTATTCCCACTGAATGAAGGATCTCCTCAGGGAAATATGAACATGTATACCCAATGCACAATGCTCCTTGTTGTTTTGCTTCCCGTATATACTCATTATTAATTGATTGAGCTATTGCATAAAATTCATCAAACATTGCCCACCTCCACATCTTTTAACAGTGCACGTGCAAAATTAACTCTTGCCTGCTTTAATGCTTCGTCTTCATTGTCAATTAATTGTGTCCAGCAACCAAGCACAAACGGAAATACGCGCTGTAATACCGGGACAAAAGCAGTAAAACAATGGCCCCCTGCATTTGCCATAAAATCTTCCAGCACTTCATTATCTATTAAATGTGCAAATCGGTTGAGTGCTGATATAAAGCGTGTTGAATCAGCATCATAAAGCATTATGATAGTTTTGAGTACGTCATTTACCAGATATGCAATCTCTTCAACGGGCAGTTCATCCACACGGATTTGTGCCATGTATCCCTGTATGTATTTACGTGCATGTGCCATATCGTTAAATTTTTTGCGGATTAAAAAATCTATCATCATACGCATGTCTTCAGGTTTTTCATTTAGTGCTTCAAATAGTCCATTATGAATTTTATTTTTAAGCGATAGTGCCACAGTAACAAACCGTTGCTTTGTATCCAGAGTAACACTATTCAGCAATTCCAGCACCATACCCTTAACAGTATGTTCAAATGGCGACAGTGACGATTCTTTGAGAAGCTCATCACCGGTATCAAATTTGTGAAGCAGTTCAACACATTGATTGGTTGTACAACCTAAAGCTTTTGTATCGATGTCGCGCATTAATGCATTAATGACATCTGCTAAAAGGTCAGGGGATTGCTGATTTATTGGCTCAAGTGCAGCATTGATAAAACGAACACCACAATTGACTATGGCAGGTAAACAGGAAAGTAGTGTAACTACCTTTGCAGGATACCTCCATATCGTTTGACATACCATTTCTGCGGCAGATGGCGCATACTTGCTGATAGCCTCTGCAGATTCTTTTATTACTGCCATGTCATTAGACACCATGGCATGCAATATGCTATCGCCTGCAGTCTTCCACCATGTTTCATCATTGAGCACTGCTGTAAGTGTTGCATCTTCTTTTCGTACTTTAACAAACGGCGTTATGGCCAAAAGGATTATTTTTGCAACTATCTTCCTTACAATATTGTTGCCTGCCCATTGTTCCAAAAATGAGGCAATGCCGTCTTTGAGCAGCGTCTTCCCATCTTTAGTCATCAAAAGACTTATGCATACCTTAACAAGCAATTGATTATTCATTGGATATGCCTCCACTATCCATCAAGATGCTGATATGCAAGTAACTATCGCACACGCTTTATTTCCCTTTTGTTGTTTTTATACGTTTACCTTTTTGCATCCCTTTTTCTTTACGGATGAGCGCAACTATGGTATCGACAGTATCGCAATATGAATAGTGAGCAGGTGTGATGATTGAATGAAATATGGCTCCTAAAAATAGTGTAAACAATAACTCTGAGAATTCATATGAGATATCAAAAATCCGTACCATTGCATCTTTGTAGTAATTTGCAAATGCCAGAAATACCGGCTCACTTTCGCTTACTGTTGTATTGCGCCAGAAGTCATACGCTAAAAGCATTACATGCCGGTAATATTCAGCATTCTCCTTCCAGAAAGCACATGCTATATCAATACGCCCGTTCACATCTTTAATATCACGCGTTCTGTTATAAGCATCGCCAATGTTTGTGCGCATGACCCAGTCAAAGAGCGCCTTTATGATTGCCTGCTTGTTTGGAAAATAGTGATACAGCGTTCCCGTTGACACCTTTAATACTCCTGCTATCTTCCTCATGGTCATTTTATCATAACCGTACTTTGCAAACACCCAGAAACAGCGCGATAACAACTCATCACGGTACGCATCATGATCTACAACTTTTGGCATACTTTACCCCATATCTATGGTGTATATTTATTTTGTCCTTGTTAAATGTTTTGCCAGGCGTTTGCCAAGACTGTACAATGTAAAAGCTGGCGGTAAACCCCATGCTTCAGGAATGACCGAACAGTCACACACATACAGATGTTCTTTTTCGGTTTGAAGATTTTTATCTAACAGATGCCCTATCTTTACCGTTCCACCGGGATGCGCTGCAACATACCAGGACTTAAAAATATTTTTTGCACCTGCATTCTTTAAAATATTTTTTGCACGCTCATAGCCATGCATTAGTTTCTTTTTGTCATCAAACGCAAGGCGCTTTCGCACACCTTCTTTATTGGTAAGGTATCCACCCAATGAATCCTTTTCTTTAACCATAATCTGCAATGTATGCGAGTGTGACAATAGCCTGTCAAAACGAAATACTTCCGCTGAAAATACCTGATATAAAAGTTGAGGAACAGCCATATCGGTCATCACATAGCCATCCTCTACAAATTGATGGCCTGTTGCCATGGGGATTTCTCTCCCGCCTTTTATATCCCTGACCGTTCCCATGACACAGATAAGCGGATCAAAGAAATAATCAAACCCTGCACCTTTGATTCCACTGTTGCGCAAAACGATAGGTGATCCTATGCCACCAGCAGAAATGATAATATCATTGCCATATGCCTTTTCTTTTTTTAATCCCTTTGTGTACTCAACACCAATAGCGCGTTTACCGTCAAATAGTACCTTTTTTACTTTTGCATCTACTATCAAGGTTGCGCCCATTGTAACAGCTTCCTCGGCCCACATGCGCGCATTAAACTTTGCTCCATAGGGACAGCCAAGATTACACTTATCACAGTTAGCCCTGCATTTATCCTGATACACAAATTTGGGAAGCTTATCCCATGGATAGCCCAGCTCACGAGCGCTCTGCATAATACGATGAGCCATTGGGCCAATGAGTTCATCTTTGAGAGGGGCAATTGGTAGTTCTTTTTTACACTCTTCAATTTCTTTGGTAATATCAATGCCATATTTTTTAAGCATGGCAACAGGTGGCATAAACGCTGTGGCGTAGTAAAATATTGAACTACCACCCATCGTTATGCCGCGCACCATGGCAAGCCCGCCATACGTAAACAGGGTACCTTTACCCGGCATAAACATTGATGCAGCCTGTACATATGTCCCTGTAATAGTGGGGTCAGAGCCTCTTTCAATCATCAGCACTTTTTTCTTTTTTTTCGATAATTCCCGGGCAACCGTTGCCCCACCGGGCCCTGTCCCTACAACAATAGCATCATATACTTGGTTCTTCATTGCAGTACAAACCTCCAGTAAAAATTTATTTTATTTATATCGAACATCCGTTATAAATAAAATTTTGTCAAGATTTTTTTTCCTGCTACTGAGTAATTTCATTCAATATTTGACACACTTCGCAATTTTTGAACCATACCTGATAGTTCTAATGAAAAGTCGGAAAGTTTTTGAGCATTTGCGGCAATATCCTGGATGGTATCATTAAACACATTAATGCTTTTTGCTATTTCATCCAGGGCCTGTTTCTGTTCGTTGGTGGCACTCAGTATATTCCCTGACTCATTGAGTAATTCTTCTAATGAATTTCGCGCCTGCCTGTTAAGCTTCAGGTCTTCACTTGCAAGGTTCACCACCTTATCAATACTCCCTGATAATTTTTCTATATTTTCAATCATTGAATTGAGGACATGATTAAAACCATCCAGTCGCTGTGATGCCTGAGTAATACCAATATTACTTTTGTTGAACATATCGTTGATGATTTTTAAATTTTCCTGTGTATTGTCAGCTAACTTGCCTATTTCTTCAGCAACAACAGCAAATCCACGACCATATTCACCTGCACGGGCAGCTTCTATAGCAGCATTAAGCGATAATAGATTTATCTTATCAGAGATGTCTTCAATAATTTCAACAGTATTTTTCATTCCCTGAAATTGCGACAGTGCATTATGAACATCAGCCAGTGTAAATTGTATTTCAGTTCTTGATTTGTCCACCATATCATTGAGAATATTCCGTAATTGTATGGCTTCTTGAATTTTTTCACCAACATTAACCACTATCTGGTACAAAGATTCCATATTACTCTTTACAGTATTGCCCATCTGTGCCTGGTGCTCTGCCATAGTAAGGACACCTTCGCCACTGGCGGTAACTTCCTCCACTGATGATGTTATCTCTTCCAGAGTTGATGCCTGTGCCTGCGTTGATTCAGAAAAATTATCAGTCATTCCAACAAGGTTAGACGTGGCTATTCCCAGATCTCCTGCAACAGCATAAGTCTGTTGCAGGAGATCTTCTACTTTTGATTTGTTTGTTTGTGCTTCATGTACAGATTCAAGCACAACAGCATGCGATTTCATTTTCATTGTTATAAATGCATAACATATAGCACCAAAAGCGCTAAACGCTATTAGACCATCCTGGAATAAATCAAGGAACTGCTTTTGATTTAAAACTCCTGTTTTATGAAAATATGTTGCATACAGTGCATGGGCAAATATATTAAAAACTGTAAAAACAATTATAGCAGTTCTGTTGCTGACAAGCGTAGCTGTTGCTATTAATGTAAAAACATAGAATATTGAATCTACTACTGTTACTGTATCGTCTACACCTGTTATCATGAAAATGATATACCATAACACTATATTGAGAGGCAACAACATAAAATAACTTGCAGTTATAATCTTAGCATTTTTGTTAAGAAAAAAGGCAATCAGCAAAACAATTTCACAAATACCAACACCAAGATGCGTAGGATGATACGCTTTATAAATCACATACATTGATATGCCCATTAAAAGAAGGCCTATAGCTATAATAAAATACAAGATAAATAGTGCCTCAGCTTGCTGTTTTACCAGGTAGTCTTTGTCTTCATAATTTTGCATTAGTTTTTTCAGTACAGGCATATAGTTGAACCCATGTAACATTTAGAAAATTATAGATAAAAAATCATTTAAACTAATTCAGCTATCTTGGCCAGGCTTACATAACAACAAACATTAATAATTTTAATCAAACAAAAGTAATACGTATTATAGATTATGTTAATAGTCACGCATGAAATATTTCTATGCAATATAAAATATGCAATTTCAAGTTTGAAGTGCAAAGTTTAAAGACTCATGTAGCACTTCATAATGAGTTCTCTATTGCAATATCCCATTGGTTTTGAATTTATTGCTTCTCCTATTTCCTCTACCACTTCATCACGTATATGTGCAAAACTTTTACTTTTAGTTAAATATTGCCGACAGTCACGATTGATAATCTCATTCAACCCGCGTTGATATGGTTTATATGGATCTGCAAAGTATACTTCACCTTCCTAACATCTTTTCTAATATCCTATATCGTGAAACCCCAGTTATAGTGTTGGTCGTTTTTTCCGCCTAAAAATAATGTCTCTGGCTCATCCTTTAAACCTTACACTGTAATCTCCCTACAAAACCATTGAAATATAGTTTCGTGCCAACAGTATGCAGCTTGCCGTACCCTCAATTCAGTGTCCTTCATCTGTTGTCCCACTTTTGAGGTACTTTCTGTATTTTTGACACATCATATCCCACACTTTTCAAAAATTCCAGTATTGCGTTATATTCCGCATCCGATATCGATGAATTACGCGACATGATCCACACATAGTCTCTCTTACTGCGGCCGATAACGGTTACCGTGTAATCACTATCAAGGTAAATTATACAATATTCAGCCTTAACAGGCCAGATAAATTGCATCCCCCATACAGCATTGCTTTTTTTATCACGAATAAAACCCCGCGGATGATATTCTTTGACAGTTCCATCAAATGATTTATCCCTGAACGTAAACGTTGTTGCTATAGTACCATCAGCATTGCGTTCATATGATTCAACAGCATTGTATGCATCTTTCTCAAGAAATGTGGGTATATTTGCAATTACATACCAGTTCCCCATGAAGCGATCTATATCAACATATTCAACAGTTTTAATTGCAGGTGCGGATGAACATGAGATAAAAAAAGTAAAAGCCATAACAGATCTAAAGATATTATTCATTGCGTTCCCCCCTTATACCAGGGTA
>DYLU01000001.1 GCA_020721905.1 Leptospira biflexa
GGATAATTATGAAACATACCGTTTATGAATTTCCACTAAAAACGGGACTATTTCCAAAATGGATGATCAGTAATAAACATCCAAAGAGAAATGACAATCCAGCCTTTTGCGATATATTTGTGCTCGTCATCATTTAAACCTCAGCACTTAAAATTGAATATTTAATTAAAAAATAAAACTGTATATATAATACATATTTTTACTATTAATATTTATATTCAAAATATTATATATTGCAAAATTAAATTTATAATTTATAATTTATATAAAATGTAATATTATTATATAAATATATTTACTTCAACTATTTTGTATTTCATATGACATCGTAATTTTTATTTTGTCAAGTATTTTTAAATTTTTTTCTTAATTTTCTGTGTGTTTATTTATATTTATAAGTAAAAGATTCAGAGTGATGATGCCAGACAAAAACCAAAGGTTCATGTTGAAACAACATCCGTTACATTTTTCAGTAATTATTGTTCTTTCACGGGACAAAATATCCTGCCCATTCCGTTCCCTTCTGGCCTTTATATGAAACATTGACAGTAAGATCTGACCACCATCCCTTCAATGATTTCATTTTAAACGTTGAATATATTAATACATACCTGTAATCACTAGCTTTTTTTATTGCATCATACACTGTACGTAAGCCATCTAATTCACTTCCCTTGTAAATTGCTCCGCCTGTTTCCTGAGCTATACGAATTAAAATTTGAGATTTTGTTTTTAATGTAAGAATATACACAGGAATAAAATGCGATTTTGCATAATCAATGACAATATCAGAAGAATAGGCTTTGAAATCGTTTTCGTTTGCGTCACCATCTGTAATGAGTATGACACCACGCCGCGACATCTGAGGCAATACATCACTGATTGCAGTATAAAGTGCCTTGCCAATATCACGCCCTTTTCCATAATCAAATGTCCTTATTGCCTTCAATGCCCTGCGCCTGCTCCAATCATACGGATTTGCAACCCAGGTATCATCAGCAAAGTTTATTATTTTCAGTTGATCGTTTTTATGCATTTTCTGCAATATAAACTCAGCAAACCATGGTATGTCATTGTGATAATTCTTCAACGAACCAGAACGGTCAATACACATAACCATTGAAGCTGCCGGCATCATGTTTTTAAGATAATCAGCATTTAGATTTGTGATTGTTGCTCCATCCTCAATGATTGTGAAGTTTTCCTTTGTTAATCCATAGATTGGTCTGCCATAGCGGTCACGAATATTGCAATACACTGCTATTGTGGGGAATTTTTTTGCATCAACATTGGTTACTTCTACTTCAATATTGCTTATCTGCTGCTGAATCGGGGAAAATACATATATGGTTTCATTTTTATTGCTGCATGTATACACAAACCCATTATTATCCATAACTGCCGAAGTAAGATGATAAAATTTCTTTTTCCCTTCCCAGCTGGCAAACCACTGTGATTGACCTGTTTCAAGGTTATACATAAAAAGGCCTTTTTTTTCATCACTCACAGACATGAGATTGCCCTGAATAAAGATTGCACGGGGTACAGCAAACTCCGATGGCTTAAGGTTTTCAACAAAATTACCCGAATCATCAAAGACAGCAATTCGTTTGTTGTTTGTATCTGTCACATATACGTTTTCATGCCGCACAGCTACATCGGTTGGTTTATTCATTTGACCTTCATATTCACCAAATTGTCCAAATGCCAGGATGAATCGTCCGTCTATACCAAACTTTTGAACACGGTGGTTGCCGCTGTCCACCACATATAAGGAACTATCGCCGCCAAAACAAACACCCTCAGGACCGTTAAACTGGCTATCATTGTTTCCCGTGCTGCCAATTGTTTTAACCACTTTGCCATCAGTGTTGATGACAAATACTTTATTGTTTTTAAAATCACTAACAGCTAAAAGCCCAAAACTATTATAGTCAATGCCATAAAGCTTGCCATCAAGGCTGTATGTTCGCGTAAAAATACCCTGTCCGTTAGGGTCAAGTTTTACAAGCCTGCCATTTGAAAAGGATGTAATATACATATTTTTTTCATTATCAATGGCTATATCAATGGGCAAGGAAAAACGAAACCTCCCTAAATCAACTGGTAAATATGAAGCAGTTTCAATAAGTTCAAATGGTTGTTCAAGTGGACTGTATAACGAACCCCTGAAATTAATCATATCAATTTTATTTTGAATAAGAGTATTTTCTTTGGTCATATCAAGCAGGATTTGCCACTGTTGTAGTGCCAGGTTTGTATAGCCTGCCAATTTATACGCACGTGCTAAATACTCATGCGCCATGTAATATTCAGGATAAATCTCCAGTGCTTTCCTGAAAAATTCAATCGATGCAAGGTAATGCATTTCATTAAAATGATACATCCCTTTGGTTACTTCACTTTTGGCTTTCTGAAAAATAGCAACATGTTTATCTAAACTAAGGCCAACATGAGGTACAAACGTTATATGAATTATTATAAGGCCTATTATTATTTTATACACGGCAAAACCTCTATTACACGCATTATTTTTCATCAAAAGTTTTTTGTAAGTGTTAAAAAGAATTCATTTGTTTTATTATCGGAATTATTAATGTAATAAGTATATTTAAGAACATCATAGAAATAATTGCAATTAATTTAAATACCTGCGGGATAAAATCTGTTTTAAAAATTGGCCTGTATATGAATCCAAAACCTTTGCCACATCTTCCGGTGTACCCTGAGCTATAACACGCCCTCCTGCATCACCACCTTCAGGGCCCAAATCGATTATCCAGTCAGCACATTTAATAACATCCAGATTATGTTCAATTACAATCACAGTGTTGCCCTTATCCACAAGGCTTTGCAAAACATCAATAAGCTTTTCAACATCAGCAAAGTGCAATCCTGTAGTTGGCTCATCAAGGATATATAGTGTGTTGCCAGTAGCCCGTTTTGATAACTCAGTTGACAATTTTACCCTTTGCGCTTCACCACCTGACAGCGTTGTTGCAGGCTGACCCAATTTGATATACCCAAGTCCTACCCGTTTCAATGTTTCAAGCTTTGATTTTATTGATGGGATATTAATAAAAAATTCATAAGCTTCATCAACAGTCATTTCCAGTACTTCATATATATTTTTCCCTTTATAACGTACTTCCAGTGTTTCATGGTTATAGCGTTTACCCTTGCATACTTCACAGGTTATATAAACATCCGGTAAAAAATGCATCTCTATCTTCTTTATACCATCACCCCAGCATGCTTCACACCTGCCACCTGATACATTGAATGAAAACCTCCCCGGCTTATACCCGCGAATTTTAGATTCGGGCAAGTTTGCAAAAAGCTCACGAATTGGCGTAAATACTCCAGTGTATGTAGCAGGATTGGATCGTGGCGTCCTTCCTATGGGCGACTGGTCAACATCTATTACTTTATCAATATAATCTATTCCTTCTATAGTACTAAATTTACCGGGATAATCTTTGCTTCGCATCTTCAATGAAGACAGTGCCTTATACAAAATATCAATGATCAAGGTAGATTTCCCCGAACCGGAAACACCAGTAACACAGGTAAACACACCCAACGGGAATGACACATCTATTGATTTTAAATTATTTTCGGATGCACCTTTTATGGTTAAATATTTTTCAGCTTTTCTGCGCTTTGACGGTGTTTTGATATACCTTTTTCCAGTTAAATACAATCCAGTGATTGATGATTCATTCTGTTCTATCTCCTGAGGTGTTCCCTGCGCTATCACATAGCCGCCATCAAGCCCCGCACCGGGCCCTAAATCAACAACATAGTCTGATTCGCGTATGGTCTCTTCATCATGCTCAACCACAATCACAGTGTTGCCAATATCTCGTAATTCTTTTAATGTATCTAAAAGCTTTTTATTATCACGCTGATGAAGGCCAATACTTGGCTCATCAAGAATATACAGTACCCCCGTTAAACCTGAGCCAATCTGAGTGGCAAGCCGTATGCGCTGAGCTTCACCTCCCGACAATGTCCCCGCTGCACGGTCAAGCGTAAGATAATCAATGCCCACATCTGAAAGAAATTGTAATCTGGCCCGTATTTCTTTTAGTATTTGACGGGCTATTGTCATCTGAGTTTCTGACAGTGATATGTCATTAAAAAATTTTACTGCTTCTTTAATGGACAGTGCACTAATATCAGCAATATTTTTATTGTCAACTTTCACTGCCAGGCTTTCAGGCCTGAGACGTTTGCCTCCACATGCATCACACACACGATTGCGCATGAAACCTTCCATCCATTGGCGCATATCATCAGATTGTGTTTCTTTGTAGCGACGCATTAGATTTGGGATAACACCCTCAAACTCCTTTGTAAAACGATACCGGGCTTCAAGCCTTTCAATAGTATAATCAAACTTCCTGCCGTTTGACCCATACAGCACAATATTCTGAATTTGCTCTGGCAGCTTCTTCCATGGTGTATTGGGATCAAATTTAAGATGTTTTGCCAGTGTCAGCACCTGCTCCTGATACCAGTAACTGGTTGTTTTTCCCCATACCGCAAGCGCTCCATCCATCAATGATTTATCAGGATTGGCAACAATAAGCTCAGGATCAAATTGCATGATAAAACCCAACCCGTCACAGGATGGGCACGCTCCGTAAGGGCTGTTAAAAGAAAACATGCGGGGCGATAGCTCCGGTAATGAAATATCACAGTCAGGACAGGTCATTTTGGTGGAAATTAACTGTTCATTATCATCTATGATTAATAGTACCTGACCATCAGCTAATTCAATTGCCGTTTCAATTGAATCCGATAATCGAGAACGGATATTCTCTTTAAGTACTATCCTGTCAATAATGACCTCAATGGAATGTTTTTTATTTTTATCCATTTTTATTGTATCTTCAAGCGAATACACCTGCCCATCAATTCTAACGCGGGAATACCCCTGCTGTTTAAATTTTTCAAACATATCCTGATACATACCCTTGCGGCCACGAACTACCGGGGCAAGTATCTGTATTTTTGTCCCGTCATTATGAGTAAGTACATTTTCAACAATCTGGTCAATGGTTTGTGATGTTATGGGTTTCCCGCACTTATAGCAGTATGGCACTCCAATACGTGCAAAGAGTAAACGCAGATAATCGTGAATTTCAGTTACAGTACCTACTGTTGAACGGGGATTACGGTGAGTAGTTTTTTGTTCAATAGATATTGCAGGTGAAAGCCCTTCAATAAGGTCAACATCAGGTTTTTCCATCTGGCCCAAAAACTGCCTGGCATACGCCGACAACGACTCCACGTACCGACGCTGCCCTTCAGCATAAATGGTATCAAAAGCTAAAGAAGACTTCCCGGAACCGGAAAGCCCTGTTATAACTACCAGCTTTTCTCGTGGAATGTCAATAGAGATGTTTTTTAAATTGTGCTCACGGGCACCTTTAATACGAATATATTGCTGACTCATATCTGTGTAATGTTAGTAGAACCGCACATTGGACAGATAATCTCCAGATCTTCAATATCTTCATCTTTATGTTTTACAATTACATCTTCCCATCGGTAATCGCAATCATCACAGGCCAAAATCACGACTATTTGTTTTTCATCCTCTTCAACTTCATCTTCTTCAATTGAATCATCTTCTATCATTTCATCTTCAATTATTTCTTCATCATCAAATGTTTCTTCATAGAAATCATCTTCATATACTTCATCATCAAATTCTTTTTCAAAATCATTTGGCATAATCTACACCCTCTTATACAGATATTATTATGCAAAACACTACTATCAATATATGAATACTTTAAAAACTATCTAACAAAATTTTAAAAAAAATACAAAATTTTAAGGTATTTACTGATTACCACTCTTTATACATTACAATACAAATGTAATGTATAACAAATGCAAAAAATTTTTTTAAAACCAGTATAATACCTTTTTGTCAAAAAAGTTAGTATATGCAAAATGGTCAATAAAAAAAGTCATTTTTTTATAGATTTTGGTTTTACTAATTTTGCCGGTTGCTGCTTCATAGTTTTTTGTTCCGGCTGTGATTTTTTCATTTCAATAGCATCAGGCAATGTATCCAGAGTACTCAATATAACATCCCATACCCCAAAAAAGCCACCCGCTGACGAATATTCCTTAAACTCAACAACTAATGTTTTATTTACAATATATTCTCTGGACACTTCAATTACAACATTTCTGTTTTGAATTGTCATATCAGCAAATGATAGTTTTTTTACAGGTTTATTGTCTAACGAAATTATACATAACGCATCAATAGATGTTTGCCCGGGGGAACTGAATGTAACAAAATTTATATGCAAAAAATATTTTAATTCATCCAGATTTTCAAATATGAGTTTAGAACCATATTTTGATATAAACCACGCTGTGCTATCAGCTATAGGGCTATCATCAGTGTTAACAGTACAATGGTATACTTTAGCCCAATCAGAAATTTTTTTGTAATCTAACGCTGTTATCCAGTTCCATTGTATCAAGAAGCTATTCTGAGGAACAAACTGGTACACCTGAATTATGGGCGATACCTCCTGCGCCGTTGCAGGTAATATCATAAAACCCAAAAATATTATAACGCTTATTGTGTTTACCTTAGCCATTGTAAAAGATGTAATCAATCATAATATAAATGCAAGAATTTTTTTATACTTTTTTATTTTAATATAGTATTACCATGGTAGGGAAAATCAACGCAAAACCACCTGATTATCTGCCGCGCTTATTTCATTGTTCTGTATAGTGTTAAAATATTTAGTCATAATCACCTGATTCCCTTTGTCATTATATTTTATCTCATCAAATATTTCCTTTGCCAGTGCTATTCCTCTTCCATGCTGTAAAAAATTTTCTGATGTATCTATGTCCTGTTTGTCAAGATATTTTGCATAATTAAATCCTTTCCCCTGATCGGTAATTTTAACAACAATCTTTTCAGAATTAAGTAAAAATTCAACCTTTACTTTTTTTTCTTTATTTTTATCTTCCATCATTTTTCCTGATATATATTCAAAGTATTCATCACTCTGCATTTTGATTAATTTATCTTCATACGTAATTTCAAGATTACCATGTTCAATAGCATTGATAATAATTTCACTAATAGCCAGTCGCAATTGTGTTACTATATTACCCGGTAAAAATTTTCTTGCATTCAGTACTATTCTATGCGTGATTTCATCAGCCACTAATAATGAGTTGCAGATTTCATATTTAACATGTTCGTACATAAATGAATTAATTATTTCATCTTCAATAATTCTTGTTGCTTTCCCAATGATTTCATCACCGCCGCTAAATTTTACACATTCAAGTGTCACTACCATTTCCATTGGTTCAATCATTTTCATAGTTTTGAATTGAGCAAAAAACTTAACTTTTTGTTTTTCAGCCATATTTTGTTCAATATTTTTAATAAATATATTTTTTTTGAAATTATCCGGATCATTATCAAAATATAAAAGATCATAAAAAATTTTCCCTGTAACGCTTGATGGTGTTACCTTCAAATACTTTTTCACTGCACTATTGACTGTTACAATGATACCATTTGTATCAAGGGTAAAGATTAAATCATCAGCAGATTCAACCAGAAATCGATACTTCGTTTCGGACAATGTAAGCTGGTCATGAGCTTTTTGCAATTGTTCAGTTCTTTTTCTTACTTTGATTTCAAGTTTTTTCCTGAATCGGTTTATAAGATTTGAAGAATAAAAACTTATAGTAATAGCAAATAATGTCATCATTCCAAAAGAAATTAATCCCAGCATAAGATAATATTTATTTTGCCATTCAATTTTTTTGCCAGCTATAACTTCAATCTCAGCTACAAGATCATCTATCATCTGCATTAACGTCTTCTGGTTTTTTATTGATTTTACTATCAATTCATTATAGCTTTTCTCACTCAGTTCAGGATAATTTATAATATGTGCCACCATTTCATCGTTAATTTCTTTATAAAGTCTGGAAAAATTCTGAATCTTTTTACTGACAGTGTCCATGTCACTGCACATCAGGTATAGATTAAACAAGCTGTTTTGAATATGTTGCGAATTATATGAAAATTCATGGATCTTCTGTTTATAGATAGTAAATGACGTGCCTTCAAACAGGATGGCTTTTTCATTATTAAATTGCTTTTCTAATTCAATCTGTGTATTTTTTGCTGTCACCACTACATCTATTATATTGAGTATACTGCTATTATAGTTATAGATTGAATAAAAACTTATTCCGCCTGATATATCAGTAATGATAATAAAAGGGATAAAAAAATGTATTACCGATAGTTTCTTTAATAACAAGCGTTTCAACCAAAACATATTGCACACCTTGCATATGTATATTTTTATTATTGTATATATATCTTGACAATATGAAATAATTATAAGAAAATTGTTATTACAAAATAAAATATTGCATGATACGAACTCATCAATGAAACTTATTCATGCAGCAGCTATCCTGTATTGATGTATATCCGGTTGTTAAACATACAAAAGAAGAGTTAATTCATCAAACTATAATAGTTTATACAGCAACTATCGCTAAAAAATTATGATAGTACAGCTATTTCTTTTATAGGGGCAAGACCATGTTTTGTATCATCAGTTAAAATTTCAAAAGCACAGCGGTTATTTGTCTTTAAGGTAAACTGCTCGTTGCCAATGCTACATTCCAGCTTACATGAAGCAATTTTTGTATTAAGACAGTATTTAATACCGCCAGGCGGATTATTATACGGTAGGCACACAAAATCTTTTGATAATGCAAAGATTGAACCTTTAATACCAATAGAGCCCTTTTTTGCATCAAAATCCCAGTAGAAATAACCAAAACGGGCTCTGCAGAATGTTTCACCCAATGAATTCAATGTGTACTCTTTGCCCTTATATCGTAAAACAATTGGTGTCATAAACGGTGTCCATAATGGTCCAATTTTTATGCGTGCAGTAGCAAGCTCCAAAAAAGCATCAGGTTCATTATCAAATCCACATACCTGCCCCCATGCATAGTGATCAGTATGCTTGGACCCCCAGTTATGATTCTGGCTGCCCACCCAGTTATCAATCATAATTACTTCCCCATTGACATTAATTGTGCCATTGAATAAAGCGTTGGGCAATCCAACCAATGATTTTGCCTTTGGTAATTTTGTTGTATACAGTTTCAGTGGAAACAAGAACACCGGATCCCCATTACCTGTAAATGTCAGGTTCCATTGTATTTTTTGACTATTATAATTAATACTCCCCTGCAAAGCTCCGGGTGTCAATACAGCATCACCAATAACAATATTCAAATCATTGTTTGAAAAACTACAACAGGAAACAGGATATTCCGCTTTTAATGCTGTATGTTTATCATTTTCCCCATTAAAAATAATTGCCCACAACTCTCCTATTGCATTTTCAGGGTCCCCTTTTTGCTGGAATATAGTATACCGTATCCAGAATGCCGCAGGCTTATGCGGATGATTTGCCCTGACAAAAAAACTTTCATAATGCCCACTCTTCCCGGGGATATAACGTGTATAATTGGCCGTAGCCAGTAGTTCTTCTTTTTTCATATATATCCCTCTTATAATGTTTGCTGTTTGAATAACCTATATAAATACAGAACCCACAATCCTAACGGAAAATCCGTAGTAAATATAATTAGATTTGCCAGGTTGTTCCAGCCATTATGATATATACACCCATAAATAAAGAAAAGCAAACCAAAAACTGATGAAGCAAATTTCATGGTGATGAGCGGAATAGCCATTTCAATATACTGCTTTGCATTTTTATACAATAAAAGCGAACATACAGTGACACCTGCCATCATAGAAACACTTAAAATTAAATAAAATTGACTGCTTTCTTTTGCTAACGGAAGAGCAGGTATCATTTTTTGTGATAAAACATTAATGGTATTCATCAGCGTAGAACTGAAAAATATAAAAATAATTGTTGTAATAACAAATGCAATGACATATAAAAATCCTGTTATAGTAATCATTTGAAAAATTCTATTTTTTTCCATTGTGTCCCCCTTCTAAATACCTTTTAATACCATATAAATAATCTTTAATGCTCTTTTGTGTAAGGTTGTTTTCAATAAATCCCGGTACTGGCACTGAAACTTCAACAACAGGTGCATAATATAGTATCGTGTTGTTATCATCAAGAGGAATGCAATACTGATATCCTTCAATATTCTTTATTCCGGTGCTTGCAGGTTTGATATTTTTTTGTATGTTATACTGAGCAATATCGCTTTCATTTATCAATTGCCATTTTTGATAATAATTTCGTTCGTCATTACTTACAATCAATGTATAGTTAAATTTAAAAAACGCAACATGTATCTGCCCTTCAATAACTGATGTGTTGTGATTTATCTTTGCCAGTACTGTATAGTAATCCAGCGTATCAACATACTGAGGCATACGTTCCCAATCAAGAGTACACTTCCATACTTCCTGAATTGGTTTTTGTATTAGTATTGCACCAGCCACACGTGCTATTTGGCCTTCCTGTGTTTTTGTTTTTTGCTTTTTTATAACAATGTTGCCTTCACGTAATGATTGCAGTTCAGCCTTTTTTAACGGAGAATTATCAACATCAGAGTAAACATTGTAATATGAAACTAATACACCAAAAGTCAGCATCACCATTATACATATATTTTTAAGCGGATTCATGCCGTATTCCTTCATTTACGTAATTGTTCTGCAATCTTCTCAGCAATTCTTGTTGCAAGTGTCATAATTGTTATCTGTGGATTTACTCCAAGCGATGTTGGCACAATGCTGCCATCGGCAACATATAGATTGTCAGTGTTGAAACATTTTCCAAAGCTATCAACAACTCCACAGTTACTATCGCCACCCATACGACACGTACCCAATGGATGAAACGCAAATACTTCAGGTATATGACTTCGTTTTAAATATGATTTTTTAAGCTTTTCTATGTCATCGTAAGAACTAATAACAGGGGATGAAGAAATAGGTGTAAAAATTTTCTTTGATCCTGCAGCCATGAAAATTTCTGATAAATAGGCTATCCCATTTTTCAATGTTTGTATATCCTTCATATTCATCATATACCAGGAAAACGATGTGTGCATATTTCCAAAAACAGCTCCTTCGGTGGTGTCATGAACCATCACACCAAAAGCAGCAACATGCGAAAATTGCTGTGTCAGCTCGAAAAATTCCCTGCCTGCTCCCGGCAGAGATGCTGATAATATTGATGGATGCACAAAAATGCCTTCAAGCATTATGCCTTCATCTGCATAATCATCAATATAGGCACCCTGTGAAACACCAGCCCAGCCATTAACTTCTTCCTCCATCAGAGCAACAACGCGCGAACATGGATGTATTTGCAGATGCTTGCCCAGATGCTTATTGTTAATGCCACTTTTTTTTAATAATAACGGCGTAATCATTGTCCCGCATGCACTGACAATAATCTTTGCTTCAATTGTACAACTGGCCACACTTTTACCTTTGTCATCATATACCCTGCACTCAACTGAGTGTGCTTTCATACCTTTGAAATGTATTTTTTCTGCCTTGCAATGCGTAAGTAAGGTCGTATTGTATTTTAACGCCAAAGGGATATAACTTACCTCTGCACTCTGTTTGGCACCTTCTACACAGCCAAATTGACATGTGCCACATCCTTTGCAATTTATAACATTATGTTTTAATGGTTTACAATGTAGCCCCAATGCATCAGCGCCGCGTTTGACAATTTTTGCACAGTTACCCAGTACATCCCAGGGTAATTCTGTTACATTAATAATCTTCTCTACCCTTTCAAAATATGGTTCTAAGTTTTTGTAATGTATATCAACCCTCAAATTTTCTTTCCACTGCTTAATAATATGCTCCGGCGTACGAAAACATGTAGCCGAATTTATTGCTGTTGTACCACCAACACATTTGCCCGCAGGAATTGAAATTGGCGGGATGCCAAATGATACAGTGCTTCCAGCCCCACGCCACATGGTTTTCATGTTGTTCAAAGGTTTGCCATCATAGTCTTTTGTTGTATAGTAACCACCTTCCTCAACTACTACAACACTATATCCCATGGAAGCAAGTTCATAGGCTGTAACTGCACCACCAGCTCCACTGCCAATAATGCATACATCAGCATCAAAATTATTTTTATAATTTGTTTTATAATTGTTCAATGTATATATCATATCTTTGCCTGTTTACAATGCTCTAAATGCTTGTATCCAATACACGCAGCATGTTTGTCATCATCAAAGAACACCAGTGTAGAGATAAGCTTTAGCACCATGATAATGCTTTTACCTGCAAAATGCTTCTCACAATTATTCAGAAGTGCAGCCACGTTGTTCATAGGAAGTGAATATATCATTTTTTTATTTTTCATGACCGATAGGATATTACAATATACTATACAAAAAGCCATAAACAGTTTCACGTACCAAGGTGTCAGAGATATATAGCTTTCAATCTGCCAATACACATAATCTTCATTTACACCATCCTGATCAATAATCCCCTTAAAGACAGAGACGAGCGTTCTTGCTTTGATTGAATTTGCAGACATAAATCTTATATCCTTATATAATATAGACTACAAGTACATATTAATAAATAATGTAAAAAAGTCAAACTTTTTTTATTTACATTTTGCAAAATTTGCTATATGATTAATCTTTATTGATTTTTTACAGTAAGGAGGATTTTAAATGTCATTTGCAAAAAAAATTGAAGATTCGTTTCTGAAAGAATATTCCGCTTCAAACTTTTCTATACAGCAAAAATCACGTATACTTTTTTGGTTCATTGTTATTGCAATATTTTTAACTATATTATCTGCTCTTGCCAATAATATACTGTCACCACAAGCAGCAACCATTACATATAATGTTGCACAAACAATTCTTGTATTTTCTTTTTTTGTTTTCCTTTATATGTTAAAAAAAGGTAAATATCAGATTGCAGGATTTTTAGGTGTTTTTGTCCCAATGATTCTGGTATTTGTACAGGCTTATAGCATTCCAACAGCTGCGGGAAAATATATTTATTGCCTTTATTTATTAATTTTTATTGTCATGAGTTCACTCTTTGGCAACAATAAAACGATGTCAATTATTACTGCATTTGTAATAATACTGTCTGGAGTTTATATTTATAATTCACATGGGATACTTCCACCTGATAAAATGCGCAGTTTGTTTGTCCATATGACGATAGCATCATTATTTATTTTTACACTTAGTTATCTTTCATATAAAGTTATGATTAATACTATTAAAAAAATTGACGAGCAGAATAAAGAACTTCTTATCCAGATGGAAAAAATTCAGGCAATAATTAATACAGGCCTAAAGGTATCAAAACAGCAGAAAGAAGTTTCCAATATTATGTTCGATAATTCTTCAACATTTAATAATGAGATCCAAAAACAGGCTTCCAGTCTTGAAGAAATATCAGCTTCTATTGAAGAAATTTCTGCAAGCGGTGATTCGCTTTCAAACATGGGAATACTACAGGAACATCGGACAAGGGAACTGATAAATAATCTAAAAATGATGTATAGTTTAATAATGGAAAGTAATAATAAAATGCGGTTGGCAATGGAGATTAAAAATAAACTGGTAGCAAAAATATCAAAATCCGATAAAGAGCTAGATAATTGTACGATTGCAATGAAACGGGCTCTTGAAAGTAGCACTAAAGTATTTGAAGCAACTAACTTGATAAATGAAGTATCCGATCAGATTAACCTGCTATCACTGAATGCATCAATAGAAGCTGCACGTGCTGGAGAATATGGCAAAGGTTTTGCAGTTGTTGCAGAAGAGATTGGTAAATTAGCGGAAAAAACACAGTCAAATACCAAAGATATTTATAAACTCATAGAAGCTACTGGAAATGAACTCCAGAGTACAAATAATTCTTTAACAAATGTTGCAAAAGTTTCTGCTGATATAAAAAATTATGTTGAAAACCTTGAAACTATAATCAATGAAGTAAGCAATTTATCAGATCAGGATCTTTCAATTAATAATACAGTACAAAATAATGCGCAAATTGTATTAAATGGATCATCGGAATTAACAGTCTCTATGGAAGAACTCAAGGGAGCACTCAATGAAATCGCAGAATCATTATCCATTATTAATAACACAACACAAAGTTTTGCAGATAAAACTGAAGAAATCATTTCTGTTTCTGAAAAATTAGTTAATCTTTCAAATCAGCTTGATCATACACTTTCACAATCATAAAGAAATGTCATAATAGCTATGCCAGATAACTTTTTTTATTGATTTTATGCGCAATGTTACTTTTATTGCTACAATATACTACATTATTACAATAAAGGGAATATATATGCTACCACGAACAACATTATTAGCATTTATTTTTGCAATGATTATTGCCATTGCTGTTGTTGTGCTTTTTGAAATACCAGCACGTCCATTTTCCATTCGTTTGGCTATCTGGTTATATGTGCTATCTTTGTTACCAGGAATGGGCATAGCAATGCTTTTTGACCCTGCACCGCGAGAAGCAAAGGAACGCTTTTTAAAGATAAATTTTTACGAGGAGAAGAAGTCATAAAAGCATTACTATTTGACATAGACGGAACACTGCTTAAAACACACGGTGCCGGCAAGCAGGCAATGGTTCAGGCTGCCACTCAGGTATATGGTACAGCTGGCGACATGGAATCAGTTAATTTCCAGGGACGAACTGATCCTCTCATACTTATGGAATCGCTGATACCTCATGGTATTAATGAAGAAACTATCTTTGCACATATAGAAGATTTCAAGCAGCGATATTTTCTATACTTAAAAAATGCTATAACACATTCTGAAGCAATTCTTTTGCCCGGAGTTCATGAGTTATTGCAAGCTCTTACTGAATATGATAACATAATTGCAGGTCTTTTAACCGGTAACTTTTATCAGGGAGCACTCATTAAGTTACAGCATTTTGACATCTTCAAGTATTTCAGAATGGGTGTATTTGCTGATGACACACACATCCGCAATGAAATGCCTGCAATAGCGCTTCAACGGTTAAATTCTTTAACAGGAAATATGTTTAAAGCCCAAGACCTCATTATAATTGGCGACACCATCTATGATATTGAATGCGGAAAAACATCTGGTGCTATAACGGTTGCTGTTGCAACGGGATGGACCGATGCAGAAACGCTATTATCACATAATCCTGATTATTTTTTTGAAAACATAAGCAACTCATATTCATTTTTATATACAATTAAGGAATTACGCAACGCTATAGAATTAAAAGTGCAATGAATTATAATGAAGGAGGAGTCAATGCAATTAGGTCATGTTGCTGTATCATTTATCATATCATCGTATGCACCACAGATTACTGGTGGTGTCATGCAGGCTTTCTCATTAGAAAGTATTATCGTTGCTTTTGCTTCACACTGGCTGCCTAACCTTGATGTTATTCCAATCAAATTGGGATGGGCAAAGGATTCATTCCACTGTACATGGTCTCATTCACTTGTTTTTGCATTTGCAGTTGCCCTGATACTGTTGCCATTTAACAGTGCATGGGCAGCCCTTGCATTGGTTAGCCTTATCGTTCACTATTTAGCTGACATGCCAAGCAGTGTTGGGCTTCCACTACTTATGCCTTTTACCAATAAACGCTTTACCATTAACCTGTGGGCTGATACCGGCCACTCGGGATGGGATGCCCTTATTGGCACCTATGTACAGGCATGGACATGGATACTTGAGGGTGGTGCATTTGTTTTTCTGTTTGTACGCATGTATCAGTTAGGCGTGTGGCCTTTTATTTCTTAGGGCGATAGTTACTGCACAATAATCCAATATGAAAACAATTAAATCATCGTATGAATATGTAATCATTGGCAGCGGTTTTGGCGGATCATTCCCTGCATACCAGTTAGCAAAAGCCGGTAAGGAAGTATGCATCATTGAGCGTGGTGTATGGGTTAAGCGCGATGATACCTGCTGGGACGAATTTGCATTGCACCTTCAGAAACAACCATTGTATCAGGGACACACTCCATATTTAGTTGATCAGCGGGGAAAAGTTGAAGCTGACTGGCCGTATGACACGGTTGGAGGCATGTCAACATTTTACGGTGCTGCAGCGTTCAGACTCAGAGTTCAGGATTTTGCGGGACCACCACAACCCGATTCAGATAAACGCAATACCAAACTGGCATGGCCATTTGACTATAAAACATTAGCCCCTTACTATGATAAAGCCGAAGAACTTCAGTGCGTTGCTGGCATACGTGGGCAGGACATAACCGAACCGCCACGAAAAAAAGATTATCCGCAAAAACCACCTCTGCAATTATCACGCCCTTCCCAAAAGATCTGGGATGCTGCAACACAGCTGGGACTTCATCCATTTTACATACCCATGGCTATTAATTTCACCGGTAAATGTAACAGCATGCCGTGCATACTGTGTAACACCTGTGACCATTATCTTTGTAAAATCAGGGCCAAGATGGACTTATCCATTTCGGTTTTGCCAAAAGCACTTGACTATGGTGCTATACTGCTTGATAATCATCGCGCAGTAAAAATCAATTTTAGCAAAAATAAAGCGCAATCAGTTGAAATTATTAACCAGGGAACGGGTCAGCGACATACAATAAAATGTAAATATCTCATAATAGCTGCAGGGCCTATCGCCACACCTCACCTGTTACTTGCTTCGGGCATTGAAAGCGTTAGTTCTGCAACACAGCATATTGGTCATAACCTGATGCGTCATATTAACGGAGTGGTAAGCGGTGTTGTTCCCTATATAGCAAACCCTGATAACACCCTGGCCAAGCGGGTTGCTATCGCTGATTATTATTATGGCGATAGTTCCAGTCAAGGTTTTCCCCGGGGTAACTGGGGCATTATTCAGGATATAGCCACACCGGGCAAAGGTGTGATAAAAGCCAATGCACCGTTTGGATTAAAGAATATTGCTGCAACATTCTCACAATTTCTGATTAACCAATTGGTCATTGCCGAAGATATACCGCAATATACTAACAGAGTGTATTGTTTAAACTCAAAAGATACATTTGGCATGCCCAATACTGCAATTTACCACAGGTATCATTCACGCGATATTGCTGTACGTGAAGCTCTTTACAATGCGGCAAAACGCATACTGAAGCAGGCAGGCGCAAAAATTTTCTACTATATGCCAATAATAACATTTTCCCATGCACTGGGCACCTGCAGGATGGGAAATGACAAGAATCTTTCACCGGTTAATCCTGAGTGTCGGTTATGGGACATTACCAACTGTTATATTACTGATGCAAGTGTGCTGCCAACTGGTGGCTCGGTTAATCCAAGTTTAACCATAGCAGCAAATGCATTGCGGGTGGCAGACATTATGCTAAAAAGGTGATGCTATGAAACATGATAATTTGCCTTTCATTTGCTTTTTTGGATGCGGGTATATTGCCAGGCGTCATGCAAAGATTATACGGAAGATGTATCCTGATATTCGTTTGGGTTTTTCAAGCCTGTACGAAAAAGACGCAAAGGAATATGCAGCACAATTTGAGGGCATTGCATTTAAAAATTATGAAGAGGCAGCACAATCCCATTGTGATATTGCATTCATCACAACTCCCCACGCATATCATAAAGACCTGGCAATTCTGGCTGCTAATAATAAAAAGCATATCATTGTTGAAAAGCCTGCAACACGCAATCTCAAAGAATTTGATGCTATTGTACAAGCTGTTAAAAAAAATAAAGTACGGTTTGCTGTGGCTGAAAATTACTATTTCAAACCGTTTTTAAAAATCATTCAATCACATATAGCAAACGGTTCAATTGGCAAACCTCTATATATACGGCTAACTAAACATAATCACGATACCATTGCAGGATGGCGTACTGATCCTGCCCTTATGGGTGGTGGTGCATTGCTTGAAGGTGGTTGCCACTGGGTAAATGAACTTGTATCACTTTCAGGTGCTTCACCTGTTGCAGTTCAGGCTGTCAAAGCAGATGTTCTATATCAAACAAACGTACCTTTTGAAGATACTATTCATATCACCGTGAAGTTTGGCAATGGCACTTTTGGCACATTATTCCATTCATGGTTTGTTCCCAATACATTTAAAGGAATGGCTCTATCTAAAATCTACGGCACAGGAGGCAATATCACCTTCGAAAGCAATGGACTCTTTACCATTATCAAAGGCAATCGCTTTGCTTTACGTTTTTCTTTCAGGGATTTTTTAGGTTTTGCTGCCATGCACAGGTCTTTTATTGAGAACTATCGCACACAAAAACCCTGGGAACCGGATTATATGCGTATACGCAAAGAATTGGCCTTAATTGAGGCCGCATACCGTTCGTTGAAGACGAATAAATTTGAAGAGATAGAATAAACTTGCCCCACTTCAATCTTAATTGAATTGGGGCTTTTGTATAATTGTAAAAATATATACGCTACCTTTTATATATTACAATGGATGTATGATTTATTTCTCATCACCAATTTTTGGTACTGTTGGCACCGTGAAGTTATACCGTATTGCAAACGCAAATGCCAATGGATTATTTTCATTGGTAGTCCATGCTTTCCCTGAAACTATATAGGGACCAACTGTGAATAATTCAATATTTGCAAGCCAATCAAATGTAAAATTTTCCAGTCTATATGAAAGGCCTATACTCAATTCAGTTGACGAGGACGAAGTATCATCAATAGTAGACGGGATTTTTACTGCACCCTGATTGATTATAGTTTCCCCATCCTCAGAAACAGGCTTATAAATTGTTTGTATAACACCAAACCTTCCTTTCCAGTTTTCAGATAATTTTGCCTCAAGACCAACTATAATAGGAACTCTAATTGCCGAATATGTTAATGTATATGTATCTACATTATTTGCTGGGGTAAGAGCATCCGTTCCATTATAGTCATTTTTCATTGCTTCATATTTAGTAGCAACACCAACAAAGCCAGTAACATCATTTGCCATTAACATTTCATCACTGACACCACATTGGATTATCTGTCCTTTCCTGTTAAATGTATCCTTTGCATCAACATTTTTTGAACTATCACTCGTATCATTGACAAGCATTGTTCCTTCAGTGCTTCTATTAATCATAGCATATGAAATATAAAAGTGTGCCTTATGTGACTTTGTCATTTGATAATTAACCCGTGCACTGCCACCAAAATCCATAGCTCCTTTTGTTTTGTAGTCCATATCAAAATCTATACCCGGTTCATCAGATGTGTAATTATTATCTAAACCATACATGGCAAACGATGTAGCTATGTCGATACCAAATTTTGGGTTAATTCGTATATTAGCTCCTAATCCTGCAGTATATTCTGCATTAATGAGATTATACTCTTCTTGCTTATTTTGCGAACTATCAGTTTCCCGATAATGCTTCCATGAAGTTGCATAACCAGCATAAGCACCTATACTAAATTTTGGGAAATCATATGCAAAAAAAGCACTAAAATTCCGTTGATTTAGTTTTTCACGCAATGATGGAGATGATGTATTTGTACCTACTATATCACTTGCATCAAAAGGATCAGTCAAATCAAGGATTGATCCATCCAGTAATTCAACCTGATATGATTGTAACTGCTGTAATGATGATGAATGTGTATATTTTGAATCAGCTTTTGCACTATATGTATCTTTATGAAATAAACTTGTAACACCATTATTATTCCAGATAGTATCATCAACAAATGCTCCCAAATCTAATCCTACATACAGCTTTCCTGTTGGATTATATAAAATACCACCCTTATTTTGGCCATCAATCACACCAATTCTTTCAACATACAGCAAATCTTTAAAATCCTTTATATATGATGGGTTTTCATATATATACGTTTGCAGTCCATCAATAAACCATGGGTATTCATAGAGGCCCATACCCATATCGCGTACTGATGTGGCATGTACATTCATTGCCACCAGCATTATGAAAATGTTACATAAGATAAAAAGTTTTAACCTCATACTTTACCTCTCATATTCTTTTTATTGTACATAATTTTTTTATTCAAATCTAATGATATATGTAAATAGACATTTTAAAAAAATACATTAAAACTTTCATTATATTCAATACATACAATATGCTTTTTTAAAATATATATCCAATATATCCAGTATACATTAATGATGAAGTACTATGTATCTGGAAATAATAATGATATGATACATCACCACCTACAATGAACCTTTCTTTTATTTTGAAAAACAATCCCCCACCACCGCCCAAAGTCATTGATAATGTATTTTCGGTCTTGTCATTTAATTTTGAATAAATTATGGAAAAACCCGGACCAGCTTTTCCTTGAATATATATGGATTTGTAAATCTGTATTGTTGCTGTAACGTTTGGCAACATTGTTACGTAATGCATTGAACCATCATATTCTTTGTCTTTAAAAGCATTATATGAAACATCTCCCCCTAGTCCAAATACAGTCTTCTGAATATTGTTTTTTTGCACAATCAGCTCGCCAACAATTCCAGAATTAAACATTGTTTGCTGCTTTTTATCAGGAACAGCATATCCTCCTGAAATCAATAACCATATATTGTACATGGATTTTTTTGTGGATTCATCTTCTTTTGCTGTCATTTGTAATACCTGATTTTTGGCTGGTAACCCTTTTGTGATATTCTTTTGTGCATTAACAAAAGAATTAGATAACACAACATTAGCTACTATAAGAATAAGAATAAGAATGGTATAACGTAGGATTTTCAAAGCATCACCCCGCTTTTTAATTTTTAATATTACTTAATAGTATTGTCTGCAACATATGATTTAATTTTTTAAATCTAAAACAAAATTCAAAATGTATTATTTTTTACCAATCAAATCCCCGTTTATAATAATTAGGCCCCGCATTATAAAATACACCCTGCAACAAACTGGGGACATAGATATACCTTTTTGAACGCATATTACCCTGAATATTAATTTTTACTGTTTTCCAATCTCGAGTTGTATTGCCAGGTTCATTAGCTCCCTGTGGCATTATTACCTCCCGCACCATACCCTGCGAATCATAAATACGCACAATGATGTTAATACCGCCTGCATACCAATTTGTTCCAGAAAAATTACGCACTGTATAGGTATAAATACCTTTTGCATATTGTACTCCCCCATAGCGCCACAAATTGATAGCCTCGGGTCCATATCCTGAACCTGTGATTGGATTTCCCGGGTATACATCCTGTACCAATGCAGTTGTTGATTTTGTTCCGCTTCGATCAGGTACCGTTGTACTACCACCTGTACCCCGTTCATATAAACCCGTTAGTTCGTTATAATTATATTGCCATCCAGTTCCAGTGACACCAATATATCCAACATGGAATCGATTAGCAGGTGACGCTGGTGAATCATCCCTTGCTTCAGTAACACTTTGGGATGTTGGACCAACTACGTGTAAATCAAGGTCTTCAGGGTACTGGCCCCATAATACTATGACCCGTACCATTGGCTCAACAAGAATCGCACATATAGCCTGTCTGCCTATATTTTTATTTCCATTAACAACAACATTGTCCACCTGCAAATCATAGTATCCAGTCTTTGAAAAAACAATGGTATAAACTCCTGGGTTCAATGTAATTGTAGTGAAATCACCATTGCTATTTGTTACTTTTGTATCCATTAAATTATTTTGCCAATCATATACACGGGCAATCACTCCCTGTAATTTGGATGCATCATTGGCATCAATTAGTTTACCTGTAATGGTTCCTGATGTAGCAGATGTTGGTACAAGATATAAAACGCCTGCAGTTGTTTGTTCACCCACTGCTATTGTTATATTATTTTTTGTAGTTTCATAAAATTGATCTTTACTGATAATTATTTTATATGCATTTGTTCCTATAGGTATACCTGAAATAGTGAATTCGCCATTATTGTCAGTTTGTGTTGTATCAATCAATTGATTATTATCCATACGCCGTATTTCAACATTTGCCCCACTTATATTAGAATAATCCACAGCATTCTGTACCACACCATTGACAATTCCAATCAATGTAATGCCATCGCTTGGATCACCCCAACTTTTCCAGGACGCATCATCTACAGGTTTACCCGATTCATCATTTACTGAAACTCTTGCATAATATTGTTGTATTTCGGTACTTTCAGCTATAAACGTGTAGCTGTCAACATTGCCAATACTAACTCCATTTGTGCCTCCATATACAATCTGTGTAAAATTAACATCTGCAGCAATTTGTATTTTTACATCTGCCGTACCAACCGGTCGTACCCAGTTGAACTGTAATACACTCTGTGTAGTTGTATCGCCCGTATCGTATGTACGTGGTGAAATAAGCGGTGGTGGCAATATAGTCCATTGATACGTAGTTGGCGTAGCCTGCCAGTTACCAGCTAAATCTCGTGCAATGACATCAATCTGATATAAAGCAGGTGATAAACCACTTAATGCAATAGGGAATTCCTTTATGATGTCGGATGTGGCTGGTGTCCATGGGCCATTATTGATCCGGTACCTGTATGCAACAACGCCATTTCCTCCAACCTGTATATTTATGCTATTGTTTTGTGTAGGATTTTCAGGCAAATTGGAAAGTACTGCAACAGGTGGAATGGTATCAACCTCCCATGTATAGGTTGTTGCTTCTGATTCAGGTTGTTCAAAATAGGGTGGTGTTGTACTTTTGCGGCCACATACATAGATGGTGTATAGACCATCAGGTAAACCGGACAGTTCTATGTGTTGCGAAACATCAATCCAATCAGACCAATTACCAGTATTTACCTTATATTTATATTGGATTATTCCCGTCCCTGCAATAATGAACGATGCCCAATTTTGATTTGTTGGGTTTTCAGGCCTATTGGTAATAGCCGCAATAGGATTTGTAGTATCCACACGCCAGGTATAGGTTGCTGCCTGATCTTCGGGAGTCCAGTTACCTGCTTCATCCAGTACTATAACATATAATGTATACGTATTATCAAGAAGACCTGATCTTGAAATTACAACTGAAAGGTCTTGTGGCCCACTCCAATCTTCATTATTTATTTTATATTTGTATTTAACAATTCCAGTGCCATCCACAGTAACGTTAATACTGGTTTCAGCAGTGGGATTATTTGGAAGGTTTTGCAACGTGAAATCTACATTATACGCTGGTGGTGTTGTATCAACAATCCAGCTATGCACAGTGGCATTATTTTCACTTTGCCATGTACCAGCTGAATTTTTACCAATTACTTGAATTTGATGTGCACCATGAGATAATCCTGTACGAATGATTGGATCATTAATGGCAATTTCCCCACTCCATTGATTATCATCAAGTTTGTATTTGTATGATATTATATCCTGTCCACCCACCATTATATTAAAGGTTGTATCATTTGTTATTGGATCAGGTAAACCGCTTATAAACTGAGCAACAGGTGTTGATGTATCTATTGTCCAGGTATATGACGTTGCCTGATTTACAGGTTGCCAGTTACCTGCTTCATCCTTAGCAATAACATATAGCGTATGTACTCCAGCCCCAATATTTACTTCATCTATAGTATCATCATTATTAATCAAAATTTCTTGCGACCCTGTAGGGTCAGGATTATCCAGCGAATACTTATATGCATAGACACCCACACCATACACCTTTACTGATATATTCTGTTGGTTGGTTGGATTTTCCGGAAGACTGGTTATCTGTACAATTGGAGCTATGGTATCAATTCGCCATTCAACCGTAGTAGCAGCATCAACTTCCTGCCATTGCCCAAGTTCATTTTTACCAATTACCCTAAGGATATGATATCCTTCAGATAAATCATTTATTGCAATTGGTGGGGTACTACTATTATCTATTTCATCAGTCCAGTTTTCTGAATCAAGTTTATATTTATAGCTTATAACCCCTGTTACGGTAATATTTATACTATTACTATTGGTATAAGGTGGTGGAGTATTTTCAAGTATAGCTGTTGTAGTCACACTATTTATAACCCACCCATACATGGTTGGTTCTTCCTGCCAGTTCCCTGCCATATCAACACCAATAACTTCAATTTCGTATGTTCCATCACCAGGCAAATTTAAAGCAATCAAGGGTTGCTGAATTCTACTATACTCCTGGCTCCATGTTCCCCAATTATCATTTGTATTTCTATAACGGTATTTATAATATACAACGCCAACACCACCAACCGTAAATGAAGCGGTTGTATAATTAGTGACTGCTGGCGGTTTATCAAGCAACTCAACAACAGGAGGAGCTGTATCAATTTCCCAGGTACATACTGTGGGAGTTTGAAAACTTTGCCAGTTACCCGCAATATCCTTTGCAATCACTGAAAGAGTATAAATGCCATCCTGCAAATTAACCTGTTCTATTGGTATATTTTTATTTATTTCTGCTGACCAGCTTACTGTGTTTAATATATACTTATATGAAATTACATCAGCATCACTTTCGTTAACATTAATATCAATATTACTTGTGGAAGAATACCGGGAAGGTGTATTTGACAAACTTGCTACAGGGGGTGTGGTATCAACGGCCCATGAATATGTAGTGGCATTGTCCTGGCTTTGTATATTACCCGCAGAATCTATTCCCATAACTTTAATGGTATATGAACCTTCCGCAAGTGAAGTTAATATCAATGGCTGCGATGCAGAATATACTCCACCCTGCTGTGGCAATCCATTTGCTATTAATGTATATGTATATTTAACCACATCACCTGTTTCTGATGATACAGCAATATATGCTGATGTTTCACAGGTTGGATTTTGAGGTATATTACTTATAGTTGCAACGGGCGCTTTGGTGTCCACTGTCCAGGTGTAAGAAATTTCCTGGGTTTCTGTCTGTGTGTTCCCTGGTATTACTGCACCAATCACCCTAATGGTATAATCTCCATCATTAAGATTTGAAAGAACAATTGGCTCATCGATTGATATGTATCCACTCCATACCTGATCATTCAATGAATATCTATAAAAATACACATCATTTCCTTCTATTGTTATGGAAATATTCTTTTGTTTTGTATATCTATCAGGTTTACTTGCAAAACGTATAATGCCATTAGTAAGATCAACTATAAAAGTATATTCAGTTGGATTTACCTGTATATTACCAGCATCATCTATACCTTTTACCTGAACAGTGTACTCTCCATCCCACAGATTGTCTATTTTAATGGAACCACTAATTGAACGTTCATTACTCCAGCTTTGATTGTTTATTCTATAAATGTATGAAACGACATCATTACCTCCAACTACTAACACTACATCTCTGCTATTTGTTAATGGGTCAGGTACTTTCAGAAACATTGCAACAGGAGGTGTTGTATCAACTATTAATTTAATCGTTGTAGCCTGATTAAGATCCTGCCATTTACCATTACTATCCCTGCCAATAACTTTTAAGGTATGCAATCCCTCGGCTAAATTTGTTATCACAAGTGGTTCGGTACAACTGTATTCAGAACTATACGCTGAATTGTCAATTGAGTAAGAATAACTACCACTATCATTATCCTGCACTCTAATGGTAAAAACTGGTGAATTTGTATTTATAGAAACAACATCATCACTATTAATTTCTTTATCATTAAACCATACTGTTGCAACAACCTGTCCTTTCCCAATAAATGGTGCAAGAGCATTGAGTATTGCATTGCCATTGATATCTTTTACTTTTTGAACGAGCAATGTATAATTTTTCCCGTGATACATCCCATACTGCAAACCTGTTGAAAGCGTCAAAACAACCGAACGATTATCAGAATCAATCACTGCATGAAGAACATTAACTCTATTATAACCCTGTATGTAGTAATTCTTATCATCTACAGCAGTAACACCATCAACCTCTTCATCAAAAACAACTTTTATTGAATTATTTGTTAGTACATCTACCCTTTCAATTTGAGGTGGTGTTGTGTCTTCTAATACTGGAATACTAATTGCGTCTCTTTCTTTTTGATAATTGTGAAAAATATCACCGCTACATGCATTCAAAAGCAATAGTATCCCTGTTAATAAAGTAATTATTCCATTATATCGTTTTAATCTCATAACACACCTCTTACTCACAAATACAAATAACGTACATATTCAATAACATTAATATTGATATAATTTTAGATCATCAATTATAATATTGCCTCCACGTTCACCGGTAGAAAATGCCCGTAATTTAATCTTAACATTACTATATCCTGTTCCCGTATACGGTGATAGATCAACATAATGAGTTTGCCACACAGGATTATTGTCACCACAGGACCAATCATAACGATACACTGTTCCCATAGCGCCAGCTTCAATTAGAGAATAATTTATACCATCAACACTTATCAGGACCTGTAATGTATCCGCTGAATTGTATAGTCGTTCGTGGAACATTTTAAATTCTAAAATATAACTACCAACATTTGATAAATCAATACTACTTATTGTGTTGATATCTGCATAGCTTCCAACATTCCAGAAACTATAGGCACCACGAACAAAATAACTCCCCTCTTGCGGAGAAAGCCAGGTACCATTTCCAGCACGTTCAGTGGTTAATCGTTCCCAATCACCATCATCTGTTGAAACATTTTTATACACATCAAAATAGGGATTGTTATAATTTTCAAAGCCTTCTATAAACACAAGAGTTGAACCTGTTGATGTTCCTGTTGTAAAGCTAAATGAACCGCTAGCAGTATTGCCAGCAATGTCCTGAAAACTGTTGGTACCCGAATTCAATGTAACAGTATATGTAGTACCAGAATTTAACTGTGGTATGGTAAAAACAACTGTACGCCCTCCTTCAATCCATCCAAGCCGTGTAGCCGTTACCGAAGGAGAGATAGTTATCCGGGAATCGCGCGTGACATTCATCATTTCATTAAATCGAAGTATTATTTTACCTATATCTCTGCCAACATTTTGTACACCACCATACGGTACTGTTTCAATCACAAGAGGCACATTTGAGTCAGCACCTGTTGTAATATTGAGTATACCATCACCCACATACGCCACTCTATCTACAACGTTTCCATCAGTATCATCAAAACTTCCACCCCAACCATATAATTTAAATTTATATGCTTGATTTCCTTTACATTGCCCAACAAAATTATATACAATTTGAGTACCATCCTGTGACCACGTATATGCACCAGGAGTTAATGGTGAAGGATTGTTTGTACTCCCAGAACCTTCATATATTTCCATCCATTCTTTTAGAGTGTTCATAGGTCTGTTGAATGTAATTAGCAGATATTGCATCTTGTGGTTAACACCTGTTGCATTATCAGCAATTGTGGTATATGTGCTGCCATCAACTGAATAAGCTATATTGGTAATGACTGGTAATGATGCTGTAGTAAATGTCCACGAGGCATTTTGTAATGCATTATTGTACCTATCTTTTATTGTATTAAACAATGTAACAGTATACGTAGAGTTGTTTTGTAAATTTGAACCTGGTGTTAATGTAGCAGTTCGCGTAGCTTCATCATACATTACATAATAATTAGGTACATTACTTCCTGTTAATGTAAATGATGAGGTATTGACACCGGTTACTGGTTCATTAAAAACAACAGTAATAACTGGTTTTAATGGAACATTTGTTGCATTGGGAACCGGATAGCGATCAATTATCACCGGTGATGTAGTATCATTTTGAGTGGTAAATGACCATTCTACATTACTTTGCATATAATTACCTGCAGCGTCACGAATGCCATTGGTGCCACCAGGTACAATGACTGTATAGGTTGTCAATGGTTCTAATAAATCAACAGGAGTTATGGTAACACTAAAATCATTGTTATTATAGTCAATATTGACCGGGATTGTTGTAGTACCCTTTTTTAAAGTAATCTCTGTTGTTGCATTAACTACATGTTCAGTAAATTGCAAAGATATGGTAGGATTCAATGAAACACCTGTTGTATCCGGTGCAGGATTCCGTGAGCTTAAGATTACTTCAGGTGGTGTGTTATCAGGAACTGGCTGTGTAGTAAATTGCCATGTATAATCTTGCTGTAAATGATTTGGATTTTGAGCGCAATCTGTAATGTCAGTTGTGATAGTAACAGTATAGGTTGTTTCGCCCTGCAGATTAGATTGTGGAATCAATGTAAGTTTATTTGTTTGAGCATCATAGGTAATAGTAGCTGATACAGCTGGAGTCAGATAAAAAGAAGAACTATTATATCCCTGTATTGGTTCTGAGAATACTGCATAAATTTGTCCATTAACAGGGAATGCTGTAGTTCCCTGGGGTGGATATACCGATACAACTGTAGGTGGTATATTATCCTGAGGCGTTTCAAAAGACCAGCTCTGCTCCTGTAATGGGTTACCTGCTAAATCAGTTATAGCTCCCGTTAAATATGCAGTATATTGTGTTTCATAAGGTAACGTGTAGCCTTCCACCACTTCAAGCTCAGCGGTAAGCAACCCCTTATTGTACAATACTGTTACCGGGACAGTTTCATTAGATTGATCCTTTAAATAAAATGATAATGAATTAACCCCTTTAACATCCTCACTGAAAACTACTGTTACTTTTCTATTGTTCCAGTTAAGTTGCCCACTATCAGGATTTTTTATTACAACACCGGGTGCAGTTAGATCTAATGCTGTAATATAAAATGTCCACTGGACAGGTTGTAATTGATTGTGATTTGCTGACAAATCGATTATACCATTGGTTAATATAACTCTGTATTCCCCAGTAGGTTCCACTGGGCTGGTAGGTGTTAATGTTGCACTTGCAATATTTGTTTGAGGATTATAGCTATATTGAATGCTGCTATTAATTTCCTGGTTATCGCTTACGCGTACAAGTTTAAAGTTATTGGTATTTACATTTTGAACCTGCTCACTGAATATCACCATTACCTGCACTGCATTGCCAGGTATATCAGGTGTTCCCTGCTCTGGAGTTTTAAATACAATGACGGGTTGCGTTGTATCAGGTGTAGTGGTAAAGGACCATACAATATTCTGTGCAACTTTATTGCCGCTTGCATCCTGTATTGATGTTTCCTGCCCACCTTTGACTATTACGGTGTATGTAGTTTCGTACTCAAGATTATTATCTGGTACAAAAGTAGCTTTTAAATTAATTGGATCATAATATACCAATCCTGAAATCACCTCACCGTTGGCATCACCTCTTTTCAAGCTTATGCTTGCAGGTCCTATCCCGGTTACTGGTTCGTTAAAGTATATTCTGATTGAAGTTGATACCGGTATATCTGTCTGGTGTGTTTGGTGATCAGGATATGTAGGTGATACTACTACAGGAGGTTCTGTATCAATTATTACGGCCGTCTGAAAATACCAGGCTGTTTCATCAAGTGTATTATTGCTTAAATCCTTGATGCTGCCACCAACTAATCTAACTTTATATGTTTGTTCAAAATCTAAATTTGTATCAGGCTCAAATACTGCTTTCCTTTCAGCAGATATGTACGTTACACTTCCAGATACATTTTGAGCTGTTGTCTCATTGGTTACAATGATGCTCTGTTCATTAGCACCAATAACATCTTCGCTGAATACAATTTGTATTGCTGCATTAACAGGAACATTGCCCGTATTTGCAGATGGATAGCTATAGGTAATATTGGGTTTGGTTGTATCGACAGTTTTAAATAACCAATTTGCTTGGGTCAGCGCATTCCCGGACATATCGGTTATACTTGAAGATAAACTAACCCTATACCAAACTCCTTCTTCTAAGGTTTGCGAAGGTGTAAATATAGCCTGTTTTAAATTAGAATTATAAACAACTACCCCTGCTATATTTTGATTGTCATAAGCACGCTCAAGGGAAAATGTTGTAGAGCTTACATTTTGTACATCTTCATTTAATGTAACTATTATTTCAGCATCAAGTGGTATGTTCTCCTGATTATTATCCGGATTTTTTGTTACAATTTCTGGTGGTGTGATATCTGGTTCATTTTTTGTAGTAAATGTCCATGAATACTCACTTCCTGATATATCCAGAGGGTTGTTAGCCAAATCCCGTATATTATTTGATAGAGTTATTTTATATTCTTTGTTACTTTCAAGTTGTGGATAACACAGTGCTGTTTTTGTATCGTCATTGTATATAACATAATAATCAATTTGTTCCCAGGTTGCACCGGTCCATTTCTCAACCTTAAAATTAGCAAAATTATTTTGAATTGTTGACGGATTAATTGATTCACTGAATGTCACGCTTATAACTGCATTTGTTGGTATATCAGTAGCATTTTCTTCAGGATACTGCGTACTAATTTGAGGGTTATGTGTATCATCAGTTTTAAATGAAAACTGGAAATAATCCAGGTGATTACCTGCATTATCCGTTATCTCATCAGTACAATATAATGTATAATTTTTCCATTCGTTCAAAGGATTTTGCAGGCTAAGACTTGTTTTCCGTGTCTCCGTGTCGTAGTCTACTGTTGCAGGTACAATATCTCCATTTTCATCTTTTATAAATATAGTGGAACTTCCAATATTATTTACGGGCTCACTAAAAATAACATATATTTGAGTGGCTGGATTAACATAATAATCCTGATTTGGTACGTATTCCACAATGGATGGCTTTTCAGTATCTTCTTCCACCCCGGTAACAAACGACCATGAATCTGGCAAAAGAGCAACACCGGCTTTACTTCTAATTCCACTATCAAGCGTAAAATAATAAATTGTATTATAATCTAAATTTTCAACCGGATCAATTGTTAAAGTCTTTGTTTCATCATGATAAGCGATAGTTACTGGTATTTTACCTGTTGCTCCTAATTTTTGTAAATAAACTGTATCCTGATTTATATTTATTACGGATTTGTTAAACGTTACTATAATATTAGTATTAACAGGAATGTCGGTTGCACCTCTATCAGGATATCGGGTTATAATAACAGGTGGTTCAATATCCCCGCTACTTTTATCTGAAGAGCATGAAATAAACGAAGTAAATACAATTGCCATGCATAATGGAATGATATATAATAAGCCCCTTAATGTACACCATATAGCTTTTTTCTGGTATTGTAAAGAAGTATTGTTTGGCATACTTCCCCTCCTATCACCGTAAACGCTTGATAACTTGATCAGAAACAGGATTGTTAGGATCAAAATCAAGGATATACTTAACTAAAAATTGAGGCACACTTGTTTTGGTGTTTATTGTTTCAATAACCAAATTTTTCCCCGTTATGCTCACAAATCCTTTAAATATATTCCCATTCTTGGTTATAACCATCTGCAAAGGTCCCTTTTTATATTTTAATAAACCGTACAGTATCATTTCCCTAATATTTGAATCCCCCAGGGACTGTAAATACTGTTGTAATGATAATAGCTGTGAATAATTTAGGTCGTTATTTTGCTGTATTTTTTTTATTTTATTCATTTCTTCAATTTCTCCTGGCTGTAACAAATTAGCCTCCAGAGAATTTTTTATTAAAGAAAATCGTGTTGTATTATATACATTCTTTGATATTTCCCCCTGTGCTGTACTACATCGTAAAGTTCCTTTTGCGTTTAAAAACCATAGATCTACCACATCACCTTCTCTAATGCAACGTACAGCCTGTGCCTTGCCATCAAATATATAATTATTACCCTGTATAATAACTTTCCTGAATGCATTACTGTAAAAATCAACTATACCTTTTTCTATCTTAAATAGAAGAGGCTCTGACGGTGTAGCTGACATTTGTTCAAATTGAATTGATGATCTTGAATATAATAATATCAGTGAGGTAGAATCAGTAATAATACAATATGATGATACACCTGTAAAAATACCATCACCACTACGAATACTATCTTTTAACTGTGGATTAGCACCATTATGCAAAACATCATTAAAAAAGTGTTCAATTATAAATTTGTGCTTTGAACCGGAAGAACAACCAATTATAAAGATAATTAAAAGTATATTAATAAAAATTGTGTAAAAATGAGGATTTTTTTTTATTTTAATATATAAATTACAATACCTTCCTGGATTTCTTAATATTTCATAACCATGATTTTTATTGATAAAAAATCTTAATGCCATGTATTCAATCTTGCACGTAAATGATTTTCAAACTTTTCTCATATTCCACTTAAAATCCGTATATATCATTAGACACAAATATAAATACCATTCAGACTGACTTTATATATTAAAAAATATGATAACGTAGAATATATTCAACTAAAAGTCAATATTTTTTTCATTTTTTTTTATTTTTTTCATTTTTTTTAGATGAATTTAAAATTATTTAAATCTTACCAATTCCCAATATAGTATTTTCAATTACATTTAAAGTCGATGTATATTTAATATACCCTCACAAAAAAAAGGAAAGCTCATTAACGCAATAAACAGGAATAAAATTTTAAAAGAATGCATGCATATAGTCTTTTGACAGTCTTACTTCATTTTTTAAGTAATATTTGTGTATTCAGGCCATTCTTAGCAAAAAATATTTTTTGGTGATTTTTGCCTTAATAAGAAGTGTTTGGGCAGGAAAATACTATATTGACCTTTCACAATGTAATCATACCTTTACTTACAAACTTTTTACACTGCTCATATTCTTCATGAGTCATCCATCTGGTTAATGCTTCATCTATTTTTGCATCACTTCCAATCTTCATGCATTTCTCAGGCCATAATGGATTATACCGTAAAAGCTCAACGGTATCAACACCATGCTGGTGCAAAAACTGTGCAATGCCTGTAAGATTCTTTTCCGTTGCAGTAATTCCCGGAACAAGCGGAGTGCGCACAACAACCTGAATTCCCATGCTTTGCGATAGCTGTATAAGCTTTTTGAAATTTGATATTATTTTTGTATTTGAAACGCCGCAGTACTTTTTGTGGTCTTCTTCATCAATTAATTTAATATCATAATACACGGTGTCACAATATGGTGCAATGCAGGTTTCAAATTCATCCCAGTTAAAATATCCGCTTGTTTCCACAAGGGTATGAATTGCATTATTTTTACATTGCTTCAATAGCTCTGATGCAAATGGTATCTTCATCAAAGGCTCACCACCTGAAAGGGTCACACCGCCACCTGACGTATCAAAAAACGGCTTATCCTTTAAAACATGCTGCATTATATCTTCAACAGTCAAAAGCTTGCCTACGGTACTCATAGCACCTGATGGGCACACATCAACACATCCAAAACACAGCGTGCATTTTTTTCTATCCACAAAGTTTTGATTGTGCACATCAATAGCATGTTCAGGACATACCTTTGCACAGCTCAGGCAGGCAATACATTCATTTTTATCCCAGGATAATTCAATGGCAGCTTTTTTACTTTCTGGATTATGGCACCATACACAGTTTAGAGGACAGCCTTTAAAAAACACAACTGTTCGTATACCGGGACCATCATCAAGTGAATTGCCTTTAATTTCCAGTATTAATGTTTTCATATATTTTTTATCGTACGTTTATATTCCGTATTCAGCACGCTCAATGAGTTCTAATTGCATCTGACGGTTTAATGTAACAAAATATGCATTGTATCCTGAAATACGCACAATAAGGTTGCGATAGTTTTCGGGATGGGCCATTGCATCGCGCAATACTGCCGATGTAACCACATTCATCTGCATCTGCATCCCACCCAATGTGAAATAGGTCTTCACATACGAGAACATATCATTCACGGTCTTTTCCCGTGATTCTATTGCAGAAGGCACAACCTTAACATTAAAAGCGATATTATTGGTAAGGTTAACCGGAACCAATTTTGCAACATCCCTGATATTGTCTAACAAATTTTTTGAAGCAAACGGCTGAGGTGTTAAACCTGGTGTAAACGGTTTTCCTGCCAATCTTCCCGAAGGGAGAGCCCCGGTAAGCGTGCCAAAGGCAACATGATTTGACATTGACCAGAAGCCCGTAGTATATATACCACCACGGTAATGCGGAATGCCGGCAAAATAATCATGCGCCCATTTAGCAATCCTGTTTGCCATTGCACAGGCTTCTTCATTTCCTGAACCAAACAGCGGAACTTTTTTGTGAACGGTTTCAAGCAATACCGTATCATTTTGAAAATTACTGTCAATAGCTTTCTTTATATCAGCAAATGTGTATTTCTTTTCGTCATATATAAGCTTTTTTATAACCATCATGGAATCAGTTACGTCAGCAAGTCCAATGATTGCAGTACCGGAGCTATTATACTTTGCCCCACCTTCTGTTACATCCCTGCCTTTTTCTAAACAGCCTTCAATCAAGGATGAAAGTAGCGGTGTTGGCCGCAGATATTTATGAGCTTCAGCCAGCTTATTATTATAATCAATTGACTGGTCAATAATAAAGGCAAACTGTTTGGTAAATGCATCAAAGAAATCATCAAAGGTTTTAAAAACGCCATCTTCAGGCTTTCCCGTCTTTGGTCCAATATCCAGCCGTGTCAGTGGATGATAGCCATTGTAAAGTGCCATTTCCAGAGCTGCCACCATATTCATCATCTGCATGTTGGTATGTCCAAAATGCTTATGCGAGAGTGTGGGTTCAACACAGCCTGTTGCTGACCAATCACGAATATCATTGATGTCATACCCCATTGGGGTCAGAGCCTTTATGATTGCAGCATCATTGTGCATTGATGGAGTAGCTGCGGTAATAAGGTTTACTTCACAAAGGCGTTTTAAATAGGTATCACTGTTGACACCTGGCATATAGCGGGCATTGACGTTGGGATCACGAATGGCAAGCATCTCTGTTACTTTTAAGAAAATATACGTCATATCATTAACTGCGTCTTTGCCATCCGGTGTTACACCACCTAATGTAATAGCCTGATCAGATGAACTTCCGCCAAAATAGAAGTTGGCTAAATCAGGAGTAAGGGGAAAATGGTCGGTGCAGCGCATATAAAAATCGGCAACAAGTTCTATTGCCTGTTTTATATATTCTTCCCGCTTCTCTGGCGGAGTGTTTTTCATATCATTGATAAAATATGGCTGTAGCCACTGATCAAGTCTACCCAGTGAAAGACCAGCATTTAAGCTTTCGTTGTGTAGTGCAATCCAGGTAATCCACATTGCGGTCAGTGCTTCATGCAGCGTTGTGCATGGATTGGCTGGAATACGGCTGCAAATATCAGCTATTTTCAGCAATTCCTGTTTGCGTATTAGATTCGTTTCCTGGTTACTATCGACGAGAGCCTGCTGTGAAAGATTTTTTGCATACGCATTAATACCTTCAAGGCAGGCAATCATAGCATTAAGAAGATTTCGTTTACTCTGCGAGCAATCTTTAGTAAGCTCGGCTTTTATTTCATCAATCATCCCTGCTGTTCCCATTGCCATCACTTTTGGAAAATCTGGAATGGTATGTGAGATAGTTGCCTGCTTCCAGTCAAAGTACAGGGCAAACCGTTCATCAAGCTGCTCACACAGGGGATTATTATATTTTTCTCTGACCCATTCCTTAAAATTGCGATGCAACCAGAATGGCAGTATTTCAAAATGTAAGACTTCACGAATCCGGTCATCAATATCAAAAGGATTGTATGTTCTGTATGGAATGGTGAGCAATTCATTCCATATCATGATGCCGGTACTGTCAGGAAAAATGGGGCTTCCTATGGGTTTGCTGGTGGTTGTTCCCGGCAACAGTGAATCCTTTTGTATCACGGGCTTTTTATGTTCCATCATATATTTATATGCATATGCATTGCGCAGCACCGGCTCCCAGGGGTTGCCGTTATTGTCCTTGTCAAAGCCATGTTCCCTGTACCACTGAGTTAAATAAATTGCCCTTTCAGCACAGATAGCTGGTTTTTTAGTTAAATGGTCATTAAGAAATTTTTTGATTCGCGGGAAATCATCAAGACAATAGTGCGAAAGATACGGGTCCTCCAGAAATAAAACATTGGGTTCTTCTTTTTTTCCTTTAAGGCGCTCTTTTCGTCTTTTTGCAATCTCGTCGCTCAGTTCTTTTTGTGGTTTTGGATTTTCCTTTTTAACCTTCTTTTCATCAATCTTTCGCTCCTTTTTCATTGCACGTTTCTGAACATTATGAAAAAGCAGTGAAATAAAAAATGAGAATATATTGGAATAGGTAATACTGCCATCAATACGCACATCGCTCTTTAACAGCATATAAATAATATCGGTGGGTGTTCCCAGTAATAGCTTACGTGCAGCATTTTCATTTTTAAAAATCAAAATGGCATTAGCATCAGGGGCGATAGTTCCTGAAACGGTAACCCTGCCATCAATAAAAGAAATGCTGCAGACAATAGCATTGTCTTCCGTACGCAAACCAATGATAAAATTGAGATAGCCATCTTTTGTTTTAAGGTAGCGATTGAGTGATGTGCGGTTATTAAAATTAAATGCAATGAATTTTAAAAATGATTTTATAAAAATAGAAGTGCCCATTGTGCTGAATCTGCTCTGTGATGTGAAAAGTAACATAATGACCCTCCATTATTCTATGTCCAGAGGAACATACCTATGTGAAATTACATCCACATAACTATCGACAAAAGATTGCGGGTTATCATAAACTTCACGGATAAGCCTGCTGTTATATAAACTCACAACGCCGTTACATTCTATCCATAATTGAAGAGCGGTTATATATGCACCATCAGGATCAAGCTCACAATGGTGCTGCAGCTTCTCTATAACAAACGCAAACGGTTTTAAGGCTATTTCCTTTTCTTTGGCGCCAACTTCTTCCAATGATGTCCCGATGCAATCCATAAACTTTGGCACATTCCTGTTTAAAAACATAACTTCATAATAATCAGGATATTGAATGCCAAATTCAATGTATGAAGCAATCATAGATTTTATTTTATCCCTGTTAGTTGTAGCGGATGTATATGCCTTTTCAAAAAGTCCATAGAGCATTTCAAAACCACGTATGCGAATATAAAAATACAATTCATCCTTATTTGTGTAATAGTTGTACAATGTCGTAGCAGTCACACCCAATGCAGCCCCAATCTTTCTCATGCTAAGCCTATGAAAACCTTCACTGATAACTATTTTTACCGCCGCATCAAGTATGTGCTGTTTGAAAATATCCACTTCTTCACTATTACGGGCTATACGCGGCATTTGTTATAACTCCCCCACGCTGTTATTAATGAATCATCATTTGGTGCCTGACATGGAATCCATTGTTATACTGAAGTTGCTCCACTCCAGATTAATATTATTAAGCATTTACAAATAACACTCTGTTTACCTGCAATAAATCACTTTTCATTTATTATAATAACAATGTTAATCTAACAGTGTTAACTTTATTTGTCAATAAAAAAAAATAAAAATTTTTCAAAATTTTTATATCCTTGAGAGGAAATGGAACCAGCAAAGCGACGAAGAGATATTCCTATTTTTTTGCTTCATGATATAGATCCTCAATGGGAATTGCATGAACAAAAAGCAGCACAAATACTTATTAATGAATTACAGAATGAAGGTCACAGAGTTGTTGACGTTCAGGTTACTCATCATTCATTAGAAACAGTATTAAAATCTTACAACCCTGACGATTATATTCTCTTCAACTGGTGTGAAAGTCTGCCTGGCGATGATCATAGCGAACACATCGTCACTACGATTCTTGAAAATAAGCAATTTATATATACTGGTTCGCCTTCAGATATTCTTTTCTTTTCCTGGAATAAAGCTGCTATAAAAAAATTATTACAAATCAAAAACATTCCAACACCAGACGGTATAGTAACCTATAATTCAAAATTCAAACCTGGCACATCAGATTATGAAAATATCACGATAAAAATTCCTGCACAACTGGACAACTCCCAGTTTACACAATTGAATAAAACAGCGTTAAAAGCATATAGAGCTCTGGGCTGTCAGGATTATGCACGCATTGATATTCGTTTAAAAGATGGTACTTTCTATATTCTTGACATTAACCCTAACCCCCGACTTTAGCTATGATACATCAACAGCATACGAAAGCCGGGCATGCCGGGCTTTCGTATGGTGCATTTGCAAGCTGTCTGGTAAATTTAGCAGCATTGCGCCATCCCGTTTACGGAGAAAAATATCAATATAATGTATTATAATATCCTCCATTTTATTGTTTTTCACAATACCGCTTATAGGCCTCTTCTATGGCATCAAGCCACTGCTTGCGTATACCTTTGGGACTTATGACCTCAGCATATTTTCCATAGCGCAACACTTTTCCTAACAATTCCTGAGGATGATGTACCGGCAATTGTAATTCAATATAATACCCATACTGAACATGTGAACCTTCTTTGATTTGTTGTTTGTTATGCCATATCTGCTTTCGTACAATATTGCACACAGGTTCATAAAAACGCACACAAACAATTTGACCTGTTTTCCCTTTGTAAATGCCATAGGTTGATTTAATGAACTCCTGTATTTCATTGGCAGTCAAGTGTTTGGATCGTTTTTTATTTGTATGCTCTGTTTGTATAATGCGGGACAATAAAAAAGTACGTATGCCTTTTTTATCTTCATCATATGCAATAACATACCATCTACCTTCATAATGTATAAAATGTTCAGGGGCGATAGTTCTTGTAGTAAGCTTCCCCTGTGCATCAGAATAGTGAATAGTAACAACATAATCATTTCGCAGTACAGAAAACAACTTACTAAAAAGGGTCATATCTAATTCTTCCCACTCATCGATTTCGTACGTTATTTTTGAAATAAGAGGCAAGAACTGCGGTAAAATTGATCGCCTGATTATATCCGAAATACTTTTATCAACAAACGGAAAGTGTGTTGGACTGTTCATTAATTTCATTAAAAATACATAGAACAGAAGCATTCGCTCATCACGATAGGTAAAATAATCAAACGGCAATGAGTAGCAATACCCTTTTTTATGAGGTATATACTGTATGGGGGCATTCATTCTTTCTCTGAGATATTCAATATCACGTTTCACCGTACGTGGTGTAACCTCAAATTTACTGGCTACCTCCTGTACCGTAACTATTCCTTTTTCTCGAATGGCGGTGTCTATATACTGCAACCGTTCATTCTGGCTCAATGCAAACCTCTGCTCCACTATGGTTTTTAAATTTGAATGAAGATTATTATAACATATTTAGATATAATGTCAATTATAATTTATCTATATACATTTATATCTCATAATATCACTTTCTTCCCATTGTAACATAGAGTGAGATTGCAATGTCATGAATCTACACATGCTTACAATAACTTCGTAAACATTGCATGCATCTTTATTCTGTCGGGATAATAGCCGATAGCTGTATTGTCACAGATATCCTATGACATATAAGTATATCAATTACCAGTAACTATCGCCCATACTATAACGTGAACAGTGCTTATAAATTATTAAATGTTTATATTATATTTTATATATTCATTTGTATTTTTTGATGTTTAAGAAAAAATTATGTTGCAATAAAAATAGCTGGTATATTTAGATATACATTCATATACTTTTTTGTGCGAGGTGTTATTGGTGAAACTGACAGGTGCACAGATAATTGTTGAATCGCTTATTAAAGAGAAGGTTGAAATCATGTTTGGCTATCCCGGCGGGGTGGTCATCCCCATATTTCATCATCTTTTCAATGCACCTATTAAATTTATTTTAACCAGGCATGAACAGGGTGCAGTACATGCAGCTGACGGGTACGCACGTGCAACCGGCAAGCCTGGCGTTGTTATTGCCACATCAGGTCCTGGCGCTACCAACCTGGTTACAGGTATTGCTACAGCCAATATGGATTCTGTTCCGCTTGTTATCTTCACCGGTCAGGTTTCAACTACAGTTATTGGCAATGATGCATTCCAGGAAGCAGATACAACCGGAATAACACGGCCAATTACCAAGCATAATTATCTTGTCAATGATGTCAAAGACCTTGCACGCATTATTAAAGAAGCATTCTATATTGCTACAACCGGAAGGCCGGGCCCGGTATTAATTGATGTACCGGTAAATATTTCAAATGCAGAAACTGAATATCATTATCCCGAAACGGTCCATCTCAGAAGTTATAAACCAGTTATACACGGACATGCTGGCCAAATTCAGAAAGCATGCAAATTAATTGAGCAGTCAAAACGCCCTATTGTATATGCCGGTGGGGGTGTTATCTCTTCCAATGCATCCGAAGAATTGCACACATTTGTTAAAAAAACTGGCATACCCATTACCACAACCTTACTTGGACAGGGAGCATATCCTGAAACCGACAGGCTTTCGCTCAAAATGTTAGGGATGCATGGAACCTACTATGCCAATCATGCAATGCACCAGTCGGACCTGGTTATAGCTGTTGGGGCACGCTTTGATGACAGAGTTACAGGGAAGATTGATGAGTTTATACCTCATGCAAAAGTTATACATATTGATATTGATCCATCATCAGTCAGTAAAAGTGTAGCAGTTGATGTGCCGATAGTTGGTGATGCAAAACATGTTCTTGCTGAAATGAACAAAATCGTTAAGGCTCCTAAAATAGATGAATGGGTTGCCTATGTCCTTAAAATGAAAGATGAAAACCCATTAACATACAAAGACAGTGATGTAAAGATAAAACCGCAGTATGTTGTGGAAAAAATTTACGAACTCACCAAAGGTGATGCCATTATCTGTACTGAGGTTGGGCAGAACCAGATGTGGGCATCACAGTTTTACAATTTTTCCAGGCCACGGACATTTATTTCATCAGGAGGGCTGGGTACCATGGGATTTGGGTTTCCTGCAGCAATTGGTGCTCAATTGGGCCAACCAGGTAAACGTGTTATAGATATTGCTGGTGACGGCTCAATCCAGATGAATATACAGGAACTCATTGTTGCTGTACAGCACCGTTTACCCATAATTATCGCTATACTCAATAATGGTTTCTTAGGCATGGTACGGCAGTGGCAGCAACTCTTTTACAATAAACGTTATTCATATACCTGTATTAACTTTCAGCCTGATTTTGTTAAACTGGCCGAAGCATATGATGCCATTGGCCTTCGTATTGAAAAGAAGGCAGATGTTATACCAGCAATAGAAAAAGCTTTATCCATTACCAATAAACCTATTGTCCTGGATTTCCATGTGGACAGGGAAGAGAATGTATACCCAATGATACCTGCCGGAAAATCGGTAAAAGATATGATGATGAGGGAATTAGCATGAGTCAACATGTAATCTCAGTTAAAGTAGAAAACAAATTTGGTGTCCTTGCACGCGTTGCGGGTCTTTTCTCTGCTCGCGGCTACAATATTGACTCTCTTGCTGTAAGTGAAACTGAATCGCCTGATGTCTCAGTTATGACAATTGTTGTAAGCGGTGATGACAGGATCATTGAACAGGTAAAAAAACAGCTCAACAAGCTCATCGATGTAATAAAAGTCACTGACCATAATCCTGATAATGCCGTTCAACGCGAAATAGTTTTAGCCAGGCTTAATGTAACTCCATCAAAACGCAATGAAGTCTATCAATTAGCTCAGATATTTGGTGCACGCATATCGGGAGTATCAAATAAAACTATTATACTGGAAATGGTTAGTAACCCAGAAACGATTGACAACTTTATTGAGCTCCTGCGTCCTTATTCCATTAAGGAACTGATCCGCACAGGAAGGGTATCAATTTTAAAAGAATAGTTTTAATTCTTTGTTACTATCGTAAAAATAAATTTCATTCTTTGTTATGTATATTATTCCTAAATTTTTCTTTTAATCTCATCTAAATCTGATTTATTTATCCTGGTAATTTTTAGTATCGTTTTTTCATCAAATCCGCTGCGAAGCATTTTTCGAGCAATATTCATTCTTTCTTGTGAAACTCCGAGTGACAGCCCTTCTTTTTTACCTTTAACCATGCCTTGTATCAATCCTTTTTGTAATCCTTTTTGTAATCCTTTTTGTAATCCTTTTTGCAATCCCTCTTCCAATCCCTTTTGCAACCCAGTTCTTATACCCTTTTGAATACCTTCCTGGATTCCTAATTTCAACCCTTCTTCATATCCTTCCTTCCTTAAATCCTTTTTTAACTGCTCCAATGTTTTAGACAGCATAGTATATGTCTCCTTTGGGTGTATTGTTTCCTCAAGAAATGGCTCTACATTATCAATAATGCTGTGAGTCTTAAGATATTGTAAAAGCCAGATGAGTAATGTTCTTATGATAGTACTATCCTTATCATAAAACTGCATCAATTTTTGTATTCTGTCAACAGTTTTTAAAAATTTTTCTTTATCACTACTTTCAAACAGAAATATAGTTGCTACTATATTCATCATATTTTCCAGATCATATTGTGAAAGTTCATTTTCTATAATTGGATAATATTGAAACTTTGGTATATATGGATTAATTTGTGATAGCTTATCCGGAATTTCAATCAATTGCTGTAACTCAGTTACTGCTGTCCACTTATGATCGCCATTATAAATAAGAAGTGGAAATACGACAGGCAATTTCTTTTGTCCGTGTTGATAAATGAGTTCTCGATATAATTCCATAATATAATTAAGCATCCTGAAAGCCATGAACTGATCAACCGTTGATTGGAATTCTATTAGAAGATACAAATATATCTCACTATTACTTAATCGAAGTTTGTAAATGATGTCTGCTTCATATTCTTTGTATTCATCATTTATATAACTCTTATTAATTAACTGGGCAGTTGTAAAATCTATTTCTTTTACCCAATCCATGGATATAAATGACTCTAACAGCTCTTTGACAATTAATGGATTAGAAAACAAGTATTTGTACGCTTTATCATGAATATTATATTTTGGCATTATAATACCTCAATAGTGGATTTTTAATAATTAATACGCTTTCTATAGAAAAAATTAACAGATTTAATAAAATTATTTTGTTTTTTTTATGTTTTTTAAAGAAAGTTTGTCATTTTTATGGGATGCGATAAAAGAAAATAAAAAATTAATTTTTTATTGCATATTATAAACACTACAATACACTATGTACTAATATCCACTTCATAGAAGAGTATTGCTAACTCTGAAATAAAAATTTTAAACGAGGTAATGTTATGGCAAAGATGTATTACGATAATGATGCCGATTTATCGGTAGTTTCAGGGAAAACTATTGCCGTCATAGGATATGGCAGTCAGGGTCACGCACAGGCACAAAATTTGCGTGATAGTGGCTGTAAAGTAATTGTTGCAGAACTTCCTGGCACACCTAATTATGATTTAGCTGTTTCACATAATTTTAAACCCGTCAGTGCAAAAGAAGCTGCAGAAAAAGGCGATATCATTCAGATTCTGGCTCAGGACCATGTACAGGCTAAACTGTATGAAACAGATGTAAAACCTCATCTTAAAAAAGGAAAAACTCTTGTTTTTTCCCATGGTTTCAACATCCATTTTGGGCAGATAGTTCCTCCTGCAGATGTAGATGTCATCATGGTTGCACCTAAGGGACCGGGCCATTTAGTACGCAGCGAATATGAAAAAGGTGGTGGAGTTCCATGTCTTATTGCTATTCATAATGATGCCACTGGTAAAGCAAAAGAAACAGCTCTTGCATACGCAAAAGGTATTGGAGCAACCCGCGCAGGAGTTATTGAAACAACTTTTAAAGAAGAAACTGAAACTGATCTATTTGGCGAGCAGTGTGTATTGTGTGGAGGTGTGTCTGAACTTGTAAAAGCCGGATTTGATACTCTGGTTGAAGCCGGATATCAGCCAGAGATTGCCTATTTTGAATGTATGCATGAACTTAAGCTTATTGTTGACCTCTTCTATCAGGGCGGTATTAATTACATGCGCTATTCGGTTTCTGATACTGCAGAATACGGCGATTACATGGTTGGGAAACGTATCGTGACATCTGAAACCCGTAAAGAAATGAAAAAGGTTCTGGAAGAAATACAATCAGGCCAGTTTGCCCGCCAGTGGATACTTGAAAATTTAGCTGGTCGACCGCAATTCAATGCAATTAAAAAACGTGAACGCGATCACCTTATCGAGCGGGTTGGTCGTGAATTACGAAAAATGATGAAATGGATTGATAGTAAAGAAGCTTAATTCCTTCAGGGTGCAATTATTTTGCAATTGCACCCTGGTATTTATTTTTTTGCAACCTCTCTCCTATTACTCCTGTCTATAATAATAACCATACAATATCACATACTGTTCTCTATATAGAAACAATACATAAATTCTTAATTTACATAAAATACCAGGAGTTTATTATGAATAAAAAAGTTAAAAAAGTATTATTGGTATATCCGGAAATTCCCCTGACATATTGGAGCTTTAAATATTCACTGGAATTTATAGGCAAAAAATCCGTATTCCCGCCATTAGGACTTCTTACTGTTGCTGCCATATTACCACGGGAATGGGAAATTGAACTTATTGACTTAAATACTACAACTCTTGATCCAGAAATTTTGCCGCAATATGATATGGTTTTCCTGTCAGCAATGCTTGTTCAGCAAGAATCTTTTGCTACAGTAGCCAGTTTATGTAAACATTACAATGTACCTGTGGTTGCGGGAGGACCGTATCCAACATCTTTATGGCAAACTATCCCGGATGTAAGTTATTTTGTGCTTAACGAAGCTGAAGTTACATTACCACTATTTTTACATGATTTGCAGTATGGGAACCCCAACCACGTATACAGCTCTGATGAAAAACCGGCTCTTGATAAAACACCTGTACCTCGCTTTGATATTATTGATTTAACACCCTATGCCAGTGTACCATTACAATTTTCACGAGGATGCCCCTTTAACTGTGAATTTTGCGATATTATCTCACTTTTTGGCCGTATACCACGCACAAAATCACCAGAACAATTCCTTGCAGAACTTGATGCTGTATATGCAACTGGATTCAGGGAATCAATCTTTATTGTAGATGATAATTTTATTGGAAACAAAATAAAAGCAAAGGAACTACTTAAAGAAATAATTCAATGGCAAAAAGAACATTCCTATCCTTTTTCATTTCAAACTGAGGCAAGTGTTAACTTAGCACACGATAAAGAACTTATGGAACTGATGTATAAAGCTGGTTTTGATATGGTATTTTTGGGAATTGAAACGCCGGTAATTTCTTCTCTGGAAGGCGCCGGGAAAACACAAAATACCAAAGAAGATTTGCTTTCAAATGTTGCAACCATTCAACAGCATGGAATGGAAGTCAGTGGAGGATTTATTGTAGGATTTGATGATGATCCCGAAGATGTGTTTGAATTACAAAAGAATTTTATTCAAGCCTCAGGTATACCAATGGCAATGGTTGGTATATTAGATGCTCTTCCTCATACACGCTTATATAATCGCTTGCAACAGGAAGAAAGATTGTTATGCGAGTCAAATGGCAATAACACACATAAATTAGCACCAAATTTCATACCAAAAATGCCAGTAAAAACACTCATCGATGGCTATATTAATCTATTAAAAACAATTTACCAACCAAAAAACTATTTTTCACGCTGTATTACATTACTGCAAAGAATTCCTGATAAGCGAATGGTATACCGACAATTTACTTTCAAAGAATTTAAAGCGCTTATACTATCGCTTATAAAACAGGGCTTTTCAAGTTATAATATACATTACTTTAAATTTTTACTGACTACATTACGCATACGTCCAAAGCTTTTTTCCGAAGCTATTGCATTTGCAATCAAAGGATACCATCTTTTTAAAATTACTGAAATATTGCTGGATGAATATAATAAATCCTTGAAAGAAGAAGAACATACTGATACATTGGCACCATCATTTGCTGACACATTTACATCCAGTACTGACAGCACTGGATTAGCACATACTGATAATCCATAGGAGGCATTTGAACCATGTCAACACCTTCAGAAGCTGTTCAGATATTAGTGACCGTTATTCCCATAGTTGGTATTATAGCAGGAGCTGTTGTCATCTTCTTCTTCCTGTATTTCAATTATAAACAGAAGATGCTCCTTATTGAAAAAGGATTGTATCAAAAAATATCATTTGATTTTGATGCATTTAGCCTTTTCAGCGGATTTCTGCTAACCGGTGCCGGAGCTGCACTAACTATTTTCTTTGTTCTTAAAGATGGCATATCGTATGCCCTTATAGGGGGGCTGGTCCCATTGGGATTGGGCATCAGTTTCATTATGTATTACTTTACCAAAATGAAAACAATTACAAAATGACAGCACAACATGATGAGTACATTGTACAACAGATTCTTAAAGGCAAGCAGGAGTTATTTAGAATTATTGTTGAGCGTTACCAGAACCATATATTTACACTGGGAATGCGGTTTTTTAAAAATTATGATGATGCAGCAGATTTCACCCAGGAGGTTTTTGTAAAAGTGTACAACAATTTAGCTTCATTCAAAGGGCTTGCATCATTTAAAAGCTGGCTTATGAAAGTTGGGTACAACCATGCTGTTAACAAGCTTAACAGTTCAAAAAACAATAATTCTGACGAATATAATGACAGTATTGATAATTGCCCCAACCCGGAAATGCAGACGATGCAGAATGAACTACAAGCAATTCTTGAAAAAGCTATTAACACTCTACCCCAAGAATACAGGATATGCATTGACCTTTATTTTTATGTAGGATTGCCATTTAAAGAAATTTCCAATATAACAGGTTATCCTGTTAATACCATCAAGTCATATGTCTTCAGAGCAAAGCAGCAACTACGACATGCATTAAAAGGCACCATAGCGGAGGAATACCATGAGATGTGAAAAAGCCATTGAAAAGTACTTAAGCCTTGATAACAATCAATCCATGCCATTGTCACTAATGTTCCATCTTTTTACATGTAAACAATGCAAGAAAGAAATTGAAGATCTGCGCACTACATTTACAGCCTTACGCAATCCACCTTATACCATATTGCTGGGAAATGAAATCATGCAGCAGATAATGTTACACAAAGCATACTATCAAACGGTATCCAATTTTAACTGGATTGCTGCCGGCCTTATTATTATATTGAGTATTGGGAGTATATCATACAGTGATACACTGCAATGGTTAAGCCAGTACTTTGGCAATAAAATCCTGGTACCGCTGTATCTTGTGATGGGATGTATAATATCAGGCTTTATTGGCAGTTACGTTGCAACACATCTAAAAAAATTAGAGGCAATAGCTCATAGCATTATGTCATTACTTCGATGAGCGTGAATTCATTTTTTCTGGTAAATATTGCACACACATAAATGTGTACAGTAATTCCTTTATCAATAAGCCTCAGCCCAGTTTTTGGCCCAACCCACATCTACAACAACCGGTACGTCAAGTGTGATTGCACTTTTCATTTCACTTACCACAATGCCTTCAACAATATCCTTTTCATCTTCAGGAACTTCAAACACCAGTTCATCATGTACCTGAAGAATCATCCTGCTTTTCAATTTTTTATCAACAAATGTCTTGTGAATGGCAATCATTGCCACCTTGATCATATCAGCCGATGTTCCCTGAATGGGTGTATTGATTGCAATTCGTTCTGCACCTTCGCGCCTGAACTGATTGCTTGATGTAATTTCGGGGATATAGCGCTTTCGCCCCAATAATGTTTGCACATACCCATATTTTCGGGCAAAAGCAATGGTACTTTCAATGTACTCTTTTATCTTTGGATATGCACTGAAATATTTTTCAATAAATCGTGTTGCATCTTCAAATGAAATATCAGCCTGCTGTGAAAGCCCATACGGCGATACACCATAAATAGTAGCAAAGTTTATAATCTTTGCCTGTCTCCGCATTGCATCCGTAACCCTTTCCAGTGGTACATTGAACACTGCTGAGGCTGTTTGAGCATGAATATCTATACCTTTATGAAACGCTTCAATCATGGTGGTATCCCCTGACAGATGTGCAGCTAAACGCAACTCAATCTGTGAATAATCAGCTGATAACATAAGGTAATCTTTTTCCACTACAAAGCCTGCCCGTATATTTTTGCCAAATTCATCACGCACCGGAATATTTTGCAAATTGGGATCGGATGATGAAAGCCTGCCTGTTGCAGTCACTGTCTGATTAAAGGATGTGTGAATTCTACCGGTTTTTGGATTAACCAGTGCAGGCAGTGTATCAACATATGTTGTCTGTAATTTGCTAAGTGTTCGGTACTCAATCAAATAATCAATAATCTCGTGCTGTCCCTTCAAAGCTTCCAGCACCTGAATATCAGTGGAAAATCCAGTTTTTGTTTTCTTCACGGGTTTAAGCCCAATCTTTTCAAATAATATGTGCGATAGTTCCCGCGTTGAGTTGATATTAAAAGAAAGCCCTGCCAGTGAGTAAATTCTTTCTTCTGTTTGTTTAATTTTATGCGATAGTTCCTTAGATAGAGTTTCAAAATGTTCAAGGTCAATCTTTACCCCGTAATATTCCACGTACGCAAGCACGGTAACAAGCGGCATTTCAACATTGAAAAACAATTCAAGCAGGTTTTCCTTTTCTAACTTTTTATTCAGTATATGGTATAAACGCAACGCAATATCAGCATCTTCAATAGCGTAGCGCGATAGCTTCTGCATTGGAACCTGCGTGATATGCTGTACCTTTTTACCCTCTTTTACCAGTTCATCATATGTTATCTTTGTATAATTGAGATATTCTGATGCCAAATCATCTAAATTATGCCGCCGTAATCCGGGATTGAGTAAATATGAGGCAACCATGGTATCAAAATAAATGCCTGTAAGCGTAATACCACAGTTGAGCATAATCAGCATGTCATACTTTATATTCTGACCAATTTTCTTTATTGTTTCATCTTCAAGGATAGTTTTAATTTTTAGAAGCATTTGATCTTTGGGTACTGCATTATAGCTCCAGAGGGAACTATCGCCCACTGGAATAAACCATCCTGACTCAGGTGCAACAGAAAACGATACGCCCACAAGCTCTGCTTCCATTGGTTTTGATGATGTAGTTTCGGTATCAAATGACACAAGTCCTGCTTTTTTTATTGCTTCAATAACATTGTTCAGCGAATCAATATCAGTTACTGTGGAATATCCTGCTATTTCCTTAACTGAAATTGATTTTTCTGTAACGCCCAATTCTCGGGCAATTGAATCCATTTCTAAAATTTTAAAAATCTGCCTTACCTTTTCATTGTGCAGGTCAGGGGTCAGAGCCTTTTCAATGGAAAGTGGCAATGGTATATCAGTCTTTATGGTCACAAGCTGGCGAGAAAGATATGCTGAGTCTTTCTGTGATTCAATCTGTTCCTTGATTTTCCCGGTAAGCTCATGCAAATGCATATAAATATTATCTAACGTTCCATACTGCTGCAAAAGTTTTGATGCAGTTTTTTCGCCAATACCTTTTACACCCGGGATATTATCAACAGCATCACCGGTGAGTGCCATATAGTCAATGATTTGCTCAGGTTTCACGCCTATTTTTTCAATAACAGTATCAGCATCAATGCTTTCAAATTCAGTGATGCCTTTTTTCCCGGCATAAATTGAGACATTCCTATCGCTCAAAAGCTGGTAAGCGTCCTTATCACCGGTAACAAGTACCACTCTGTATCTATCCGAATACTGACTAGCAATAGAACCAAGCACGTCATCAGCTTCATAATCATCCATAATGACAACGGTAAATCCCATATCCCGCAATATTACTTTGATTTCTTCAATCTGGCTGCGCAAGTCATCTGGCATTTTTGCTCGCTGCGCTTTATACTCAGGATAAATAGAAAATCGAAAAGATTTTTTTGGCGGGTCAAACGCTATTATTGTGTAATCAGGCTGCTGCGTTTGCAATAAACGAAGTAGCATCCTGAAAAAACCATAGATTGCTGATACATTTTGCCCTTTGCTATTAATTAAAGGATTCCGTTGAAATGCAAAATATGCCCTATAGCATAATGCATGACCATCAACTACGTATAGTGTTTTTCCCTGCATAATTATTTAACACACCTTTTGTTTTATGGACTATTTCATGAACATCATACATCTTTTGCCAAACCTCGCAGGCTCCCATACGCATTAATTGCTCTTTCATTGTATCATCATAATAGCCGCTCATCATTACAACTGGTATATCAGGATGATTATTTTTCATGTAATTCAGGACATCTTCACCGGTAACTACCGGCATTCGCACATCGCTTATAACCAGTTTTACAGTATCAGTATGGGAATCAATATATGCAAATGCTTCGTTGGGATTGGTAAATGTCATTGCTTGCAAGTCACCTAATTTCAAGGATTCCTGATATAATGAGCAAATATTATCATCATCGTCAATAATAATTATAGTGCCACTGGTTGCCTGCAGTGCCTGGTTGTTTTTTTCTTCAGTTAGTTTTTGCAAAGACTTTACAGGCAAATAAATATAAAAGCTTGTACCAGAACCCGGTGTTGAAATGACATCAATAAAACCTTTATGCCGCTTAACAATAGCATACACTATAGCCAATCCCAACCCGCTTCCCTTTTCTTTTGTAGTATATAGAGGCTCAAAAATATGTTCAAGGTGTTCAGGGGCAATTCCTGTTCCTGTATCGCTTATCTTCAGGAATATATAATCACCAGCAGGTATAGTTTCTACTAAACCCGCTTTTTCATGTGCCACTGTGGTATTTTCAGTCTGTATGGTAATGGTGCCACCTTGAGGCATGGCTTCAGCAGCATTAATCATAAGATTCATGATTACCTGCTGCATTTCAGTGGCATCACCGGATATAATATCATTAAACGCATGTAATAACTGGACAACCTCACAATTTTTTGATAAAGCAGTATGCAGTAACGAAACAGTATTGGGGATCATAATATGCAGATGTATATCACTGGCATGGAATGCCTTTTTATGTGAAAACGTCAGAAGTTTTGCCACAAGATCTTTGGCATGATTGCCAGCCTGGATAATTTTCTCAATGGCAGGTTTTTTCTTATCTTCAATGGATGTTTCGACAAGATGGGCATACCCTAATATCACGGTAAGGATATTATTGAAATCATGCGCTATGCCTCCTGCTATCTTTCCAATAATTTCTAATTTTTGTGATTGTAACAACTCCCCTTTTAACTGTTCCTGTTTTACAAGCAAATGAGTAAGCTCCGTGGTATCGCTCACCACACACTCAAATGCCTCCTGTCCCATCCATATTGCAGGCCGTATCCTGAACAACAAAGTCAGATTAACACCATCCTTTCTTTTCCACACTGCTTTGTGAATATGCTGGCCGTATAACAATTCCTTCATTGTATCAAACGATGAATACTGTGCTTTTGATTCCCCTTCAACAGAATAGTCATCAAAATAATCATCCAATGTTTTTCCCATTATAGATTCTACCGAGGTGCCAGCAATGCGTGCGCCTTCATAATTTGTAAGGACAATTGCGTTTTTTTGCAGTATATATACTCCAACATTCAAATCATTAATCAGATTTCTGAAATATGTTTCAAGTAATTGAAGTTTGTGTATTTTTTTTCTTCGCTCATATAGTTGAAATACAAGAAATGAAAAAAGTACTGTAATAACAACTGTTCCAATATACATTATCACACGTTTAGAAACATCAGGCGGGGGCATAACGGCAAACCATTTCCAGTACAGCATATCAATAAAATTCTGAGATTTTAATTCATGGATACTATCACTTATAATTGTTACTAATTCTTTATTGTGAAATGAAACAGGAAATGCAATTTTTTTACGGTCATATACTATATCACCCCATTTACCTTTTGCAATTTTAATACTGCCCAAAAAAAATTTATTAAGTAAATACACTGAATTGAGATAATCATTTAAAACAGCATCCAGCCTGCCATTCACAAGCGCATTAAATGATTCAACGGTATCCTGAAAGCGGACTATGGTAATATCATAATCCTTCGCCATCAGCCTGGCAGCATATTTATCACCGGAAGCATCTTTTTTAACACCTACGGTCATATTTGCAAGATCATAAATTGTGCGGACACTGCTTCCTGCAGGAAGCACCAGCACCAGGCCACCTTCCAGATAGTTATCGGAAAAATTAAACCAGTGTTCCCGTTCCTCAGTAACATAGATACAGCCAATAGCCATATCAGCTTTCCCTTCCCTAACCTGTTGAAGCATATCCTGGAATGAAGTTATGGTTATCGTGTAACTAATATTATTGAGTTTGCATATTTCGTTAAGAAGGTCAATATCAAAGCCGGTAAGTTTTCCATCCTTGTACATTATAAAGGGCTCATAAATAGCAGTAACAACATGAATATGTTTTTGACGTTTGTTTTGGTGGGTATCAGCAAATAATGCACTACATACAACAAGTGCGATAGTTACTGATAAAAAAATTTTTGCCATGAATTTACTCATGGCAAAACTATAAAAGTAAACTGGTAATTTGTCAAAAAGAAAATTACAGCAATACGTTTTCTAACCAAAAACGAAAATTATCGCTTCAGCCCTTCAAGGATAAGCCTTCGTGGCAAAGGAGGAATACGATTCTTTTCTACAAATTCATTTAACTTTTCAGGAGAAACAACTGCAGTTCCATCTTTCCATATAACATATATCCAATTATCCGGAGTATTGAAAGGTCTTCCTTTTACCATTGCCCATCCCTGTATAATCTGCTCATTTGTTAAAGCTTCCTGTAGGTGTGGGCAGAGTGCCTGTATATCTGCATCATTATCCGGGAAATAGCCATCATTGCCCCATATATATTTGCGCATATAAAAATTGTACGTTTTACCATCAACAATAACTGTCATAAAATTATCAGGCACCACATACCCATCCACCTTAAGATAACCACTGCGCGCCTCTGATCTTGTCCCTTTATTTGAATATTTTATCCAGTGTTCTATGTGGGGCTTTTTACTCTTCCCCATAGAAGAACCATTTGTAATAAATAAATATACACTCAAAAATATCATTACAAAATATAATAATCTCTTCATAGACCCTCTTTACTGGTATTGTAGTATTTTCATAAATTAATTAAGTATAGATGGATTTTCAAGGCATAAAAAGAATCCATCTGCACTGTGTTTAATATTGATATATATTAAGATTATTTGAATCAGTGCCATTTGAAATATCAAACCAGCTATCTAAAAGCTCAAACCAATTTTCAACTGTATTATTGCCAGCTGTTGCACCATCCTTGCACCAGAAAAGATTGCCATAAACGCTGTAATAAGCCTGATAATTACTTAAATCCAGTGCATTATACCACCATTGAATATACCAGTGACGAAATGAATTTCCTTCTATATCCACAGTAGCATCTCCATCAGGGAAGAAAATATGAACTCCACTTTTACCTGTTTCAAATCCAAATATATTAAAATTACTATTTGCAAACGAATACAACACCATTGCATCAACCGCATTCATAACATTTAACGCATCATTTTTGACTTCATCATTAAAATTTGTGCTTTCATTTATAGCTTTGGCAAGATTATAGAGATCAAAAAACGGAAATAGAATCCATTCATTTTCATCAGTTTCATCAAAATAATTCAGCAATGGAATAATACTTCCATAGCCACGTAGATTTTCCATGTCAACTTTTTCACTATTTAGCTTTTTAGCAAGGGAATCAACAGCATCTTTTACAGCCCTGACCTTAGACAAATCAGAACATGTTAGTGATTGAGAACTGTCATATTTTGTGGAATCCCTTTGCTCTTCAACTATTATCGCTCCAAAAGTTTCTGCAGTCAAGGATGCTGGGTCATAGTATTTTTCCATCCCACCAAGAGTTTGGTCATCTTCACCATTATCTCCCGATTTTGCCTGTAATCTCTGGAAAATATTATAATAATCCCATCCATCAGCACCTTCCGGCGGAGCAGATGCAATCATGTAATTAGCTTTAAATCCACTATTTGAACTATCATTCCTAAACTGATACGCAACCTCTACTGATGACATTAAGCATGCATCAAATCCTAAAAGATCAACCGACTCAGCAGATGAAAGGACATTGCTAATCTCTCCCATATAAAGAGCATCATCATCATCTGTTTCATCAACGCATATTTCCTTGAATACATTAGTTTTTTGGGCTTTTTCATCAGTTAAAGACTTTTTTCTTGAACCTCCTCCGTGGTTTGAAAGTATTAAAGCGTAATGATCAGCTGGATAATTTGCCTTGCAAAATTGAATAAATTTTTTTAAAGTATTGGCATCACCCATATTTGCTTCATAATAGAAATTAGTTTGTATCTCTGGAAATTGTTCTCCTCCATCAAGCCTTTCCACGTTACCTGATGTTATACGGTAAAGTCTTGTATCTATAAAATTTTCGCCAAAAGTGCTTGAATCGTTTGAATAAAAACCTCTGTCAAAAAGAACTATTAAATTTATACCTTGATCATTAACAAAGCCATCTTTCATTTCCTGTATATCTTCAAGAAGATAAGGCTCAAGGTTACAATCTGCATCACCGTAATACATTATAGTCCATTTGGCGCTGTTGGCATCATCAGAAGCGCCATTTGAGCATGATATAGCAAATGTCATAATAAAGAACAAGAAACATGATAGTAATACATTACTCTTAAATATTTTTTTCATAAATGCCCTCCATGATTACAGCTGAGCTGGGAAATATTTTCCATACATAAAACAAACAGCAAGTAATTGTGTTATCTATTTATAACGACTTATTTATTAAACCTCACTCAAACCATATTCTAAAGCATCAATAAATTCCGAAGTTACATCAACACCATCAACGTATACGCTGCCATTATAGCTAAAACCGGATATTTCGTAAGTATTTGGATCTACTTCAAAGCTTATGTCAAGATTATCATATTGAAATGAACCTGTTTCTTTACCACTGAAATTAACTGTACCATTCAAAATCATTTGTTCAGATAATCCTGTAATTTGTCCTCCACTCCATTGCATTGTAATAGTATAATTGTTCATTAAACATGCCATTTAATGTATAACCATCACTGGTATAATTGTTTAATGTTGCAACCATAGATATTTCAGATATCCATTCATTAGGATTATCAGTATTAATGGACCCACTAATTTCAACTTCAAAACCTTGTTCAATTTGAATTGTTTCACTAGGAATTGGTATTACATCGCGTGATTGAATTGCTCTACTCACACTTCTATCTGATCTACTATAACCAGCTTCACCTTCACCCATAGCATTCATTGTGTTGAGTACATCCACCATTACATCAAACTTTGATTTTTCCTGAGAGCTGGTGATGTCACTACATCCTGAAAGCCACAGAGCAACAATAAAACTAACCGCAGTACAAACAATTTTTTTCATAAAACCTCCCTCATTTATATAATTTTGTAGGTATTAAATACGTGCAAGGATATAAAAAATTGTAATAAATAACAATGAGTAGTACCATAATTGATACACATTAAGCTTTTATTATTTTTTCACTTAAACCGCTTTGCTAATACACATACGTGCTTTCTTTATAAACAAATGAGCTGGGAAATCCCTACCTGCATTTCGATTATCACTTACAACAAATAGTTAATTTAGTCAAGCATTTTTTTATTTATTGTATTAAAATTATATTATTTGTTTTTTTTAGTTCCAAATAATTCTTCAATAGCCAATTCTTTTAGTTTAGTAGCAGTTGGGCCGCCAGTTTCAGGTTCCCATCCGGTTATAACATACAATTCATTGAGCAGTTCATTAATGGGAACTGTAACCCCTTTTAATGGGCCTTCCTGTAGTGGTGGCTTGCCCTGTGCACGATCAGGGATAATTGTGTTCTTAACATATAATCCTTCCCGTACATTGAAAGCTTTTCGCATAGCAAGGATACGCTCACCGGTAGTTAAATACTCATCGGCAGGCAAATCCCATCCAGTCACTGCGTTAATATAATCAACCAGTGGTATTGAACCACTTAAAAAACCAAACTGGCACATACCACAGCCGTTAAAAAGATTGGCAAAATACATTGATGCTGCTGTCAGTGTTAAGCGTTTTGCAAAGCTACTGTTTGCAGTTTTCAGCATTTTCTTAACCCTGGGAAATTGCTTTTTAGTCCTGTACAGATGATTGTATAAATTTGATGCAATGGTATGGCGCCCTGGTGTTGCTTCAGAAGAATATGTAACAGCAAACCCATCATCCAGCCGGCTATCATGCATGGGAAGCTCCTGACCGCCGGCATGAATGGCAAAGCTTTCAGAACCTTTGCCTATTTTTTTAGCAGCACGCATAACTCCATCAGCCAGTATGTTGCCAATTCCTTTCCTGTTAATTATCATCTCTGTTAATGCAAGTATGTCTTTAGCTTTGCCCCAGCCTAACTCCAATCCGCCCGTATCTTTCTTTGTTAATATCCCATGCTCATAGCATTCAATAGCAAATGCAACAGCAGTACCAGTAGATATGGTGTCAATACCAGCCCTGTTGCATAATTCATTTATTTCCATTATTGTATCTAAATCATCAAGTAAAAGCATACCGCCAAAAGAACCCAGAGTTTCATATTCCGGCTTGTGTCCTTCAGTGCCCTTATATCTTCCGGCTTTTATGTCAACAATGCCACCACATCCAAGCGGACATGACTGGCATGCATATCGCTTCTTTTGATGTGCTACCACGCTTTCATCTGAAATTTTTTGAACACCTGGAAAATCTGAATACCCAACACCAGCCCAGTTTTTGATTGGCATATCACCGGTAAACGCAGAATACACTGTTGTTCCGCTTGTACCATACCGTTTAAATATTTCACGTACTGTAGAAGGCTGTGTTGGTACCGATACTCTTGTCCGTGCTATAATCTGGCTTAAAAAATTCATCATATTGACTGTGGCTTTATCGATGGGACTGGTTGACTTAAAACCTGATAAAAATTTTTTATTAATTTCCTTTAAAACATCAGGTTTTGCAACCGGTATTTTCTTTGTTCCTTTTATGGCAATTGCCTTTAACTTCTTGCTTCCCATGACCGCGCCCAATCCACTGCGTGCAGCAATTCTTCCGTCATCGGTTACAATACCTGATATGAGCGATAGTTTCTCTGCAGCAGGCCCTATGCAGGCAACCTGATACTTATCATCTTTAAGTTCTTTTTTTATGAGTTCTTCTGTTTCAATAGCATCCTTCCCCCACAACTTTCTTGCATTTTTTATCTGTATTTTACCATCATCGATGACTATATATACCGGCGTTTTTGCCTTGCCGGTAACAAATAGTGCATCAAATCCGGCGCGCTTGATTTCTATGGAAAAGAACCCTCCGCAGTTACTATCGCCCCATCCTCCGGTTAATGGCGATTTACCAACCACCATAAACCTCCCGGCAAAATACGCACCGGTACCGGTTAAAAGACCTGAACAAAATCCAAGTACGCTTTCAGGCGATAATGGATTGACTTTTGGCTTCTGCAATTGTGCAATAATGGCAGCACCAAGGCCATAGCCTGCTAAATACTTTTTGTAAAAATCATCAGAAAGTTTTTTAATAGTGGATTTACCAGTAGACAAATTTATTATGACATATTGACCCATATAACCGCCCATATATCACCTCCAGATTTTTCTATTATGACAGGAATTTAAATATAAATGAATTAATTTTACAAGAAGAATTTTGTATTGAAAAAATTATTTTTACAATGATCGTTTGGTGATTTTAACAATATTTTTTTATATACATCCTATACTTTTGATAGATCATTCTTGCACAACATATTATTGCTTTAATAATTAATACATAACCATCCGATATTATATTACAGAAATATAAACCCGTAGCTCATGCAAAAAAAAGGGGATCCCTTTTTTTGGAATCCCAAATTCAATCACTCCATAAATCTACGGTATAACGTAGATATAATAGGGGGCTGGAATAACAGCTATGAAATTAAATTTTATAACCTACCTGAACTCCGATGACATTCCTATCTTTGTTAAGCTTTTGGGTTGCAATCTTGCCTTCCATAAAGAACGTATATGAATATGACAGCCCTACATTAAGATTTTCATCAATACTATACGCACCTCCTATCCCTATAGCAATCTCATCAAGTGCCGGATTAGCGTCGTTTGACGGACCAACATAATCATCCTTTGTACCTTTATAAGCATACTGCAGCCCTAAACTAAAACGCAACTGTGGATTCAAATACTGCGTTAAAGCTAACATGTATATTATGTCATTATCATAATCATCTTCTGCACCTTCCCAATCTGCCTGGTTATTGAAAATATAATTTACCTGTAATGCTATTATAGTACCAGTCACGGGCATACCAGCAACAGTCAATGTTGCCATCGCAGGAAGGTCTTCCCGTACTTTTTCACCATCTTCTGCTTCCAACACTGCTTCAGCTAATGCATTTGGGTGTGTTGCCTTCTGGTCTATTTCAAATTCCCTTTTAACTGCAGTTGCATAGGTCAGGCCAATAAGCCATCCATGTGTTGGAACAACATTAAACCCAATAACACCGCCAAAACCATTGGCAGTTTCTGTTGTTTCCTGTGATGCATCACCCGGATTTAACACAGTGCCATCCCACTTAGAAGTTGTTTCTGATATGACATACCTGCCGCCAAGAGCAACCGAAAACATGTCATTTATTTTATACGAACCACCTAATGTTACGTTATATGTTGCAGACTCAGCCTCAAGGGAAACATTGGTTACACCAACTGCCGCTACTACAGCATTAACAACTGCAGTTCCATCATCCCACTTTAAGCTTGCAAATGGTGCTCCATCCAGTACATTAAAATATACAAATCCTGCAAACTCTGCCTGTTTGTATGTAACTGCTATTGAAGGAACAGCCCAGGCATTTACTGATCCTTCATAGGTAGTACCATTTTTCTCTTCAATACTATCTAAAACCGTAAGGTTACTCACATTAATGTAAATTCCATCTTTCAGCCATGCAGTGCTGGCAGGATCATACATTGCTGTTTCATCACCGGTGTTGTCGTTCATACCAGCTACGTGTTTTGCCGTATAATGACTGGACATGACAATACCATTTGCATAAGCAAATGTGCACATACCTACAACACCCAGTGCTACTATTAAAACTAAAAGTTTCTTCATAAAATAAACCTCCAATTATTTTAGTTATTTTTACCGCAATGCGGTTTACATCCCTTTATAAACGCGGAACATAATAAATTTTATAAATTTCGTTTATACGATAACAAGTATAAGCTATTAATGTTCATACATTAATTTAATTAATGTATATTCATTAATATGTCAACCATTATTTTTTTATTTATATCAATTTATAAAATTAATTTTATTTATCATAAATTGATTTTTGTTTAGTATCTGTTTATATATTAATGGCTAACATCTTTTCTAAATTTTATTACATTAATAAAAATAATTATTACTTATCTTTTTTAATAAATAATATTACTTAAAAAATTTTCCAATACACTAATTCAGCTAAAATAAAGTAAATTTCATACCACCATTTAAACCTGGATTAATTTTTTAATTTATAAGTTATTCGATAGAAAATTAATAATTGAGTTTTTTTAATTTTTAGTATTTTTTACTTGACTTTTAAGCAATTTAGTATATATTTAATTTATAAAGTATGATTTTTTTTATCCTTAGTTAATCAGGGAAAATTACTATGAAAGCAAACACCTATTGTATAGATACTCATTGTTCTTACTGGAGAAATGTTGAAGATCTTTATTCATAATTAGTAGCAAAGAATGGAAATTTAAGAAATAAGATTTTTGGTTCCAGAAGTTTTATAGCTGCAGAGTAACCGCATACGAGCAGACCATAGAAGCCTCAGTTGTAACAATAAAAAAGGCTGGCAATATACCAGCCTTTTTTATATAATTCATTATTGTAACGTAACTACTGTCTATGCTATTGCTTTAGCATTTTCATTTTCTATTTTGTCAATAAGTTTAAGATAATATTCGTTGGTAAAAAACTTGTACATGCTAATCCTTGAATCTTCAAATGCGTGCAATATTTTTTTATACTGACTCTCCTGGTTTTCATCACCAATACATATACCGTGCCTTTTACCATATCCGCACTTTACACATATAGGATTTTTCAGAGCTTTATAGCATCCATTATGTTCATATCCGTAATAATGGCAAAATGGACACAATTCGTAACGCAAACCCGAACAATTCAACTTGAAAATATTGTGTTTAATCTTTTCCCATACTTTTGCTGCTTCTTCATTGGTCCAGGATTTGATTTCTTGCTCGTCGCCCTCATTAAAATACCAGTTACCTGGTACATTTAACTCTTTTTCCATACGATTAGCTTTAGACTTCATGAAATCAACAATTGCTTGCTGGAAATTGAGTGATTTTTGTTTCATAACAATATCCCTTTTATTGTATTCTGCAAATTATATATCTCACTTTTAATATATCTATCTGACTTATACATTCAAATCCATCAGGATAAAAATACATCAAAAGAATATATTAATTTGCAGTACCTACTTCAGTTTAATAAAGTATAACCATTCGGTATTTTTTCAAGTAATTTTTTATAAAAATAATAAATATTTAGGTTTCAGAGCCTTGCTATTGTTTCTTCATTCTCTGTTATAATTAATTCAATAATATAGTCAATACTTTTTTGTACTGATACACTCAACACATCCCCCACAGCCACATTCTCAGGTTGAATCCCTATAAAAGTGATATTTGCTGTAATCTCTTTCAATTTCTGCAAGAGTATTCCAAACGGCATACTATGCGTTGCAACAATACCCGAGTGGATTTTAGAAATATCTATAATCCTTACCTCTCCGGGGGATAGCGCCACATCACAAGCATCAACAATGATAAGCTTCTGCACATCTTTTCGCTTAATTACCCCAATGAAATTCTCTGGCATAAACTCAGCGTCAATGCTGCAAACCCCCATGTTGGATAATCTTTGAGCAATGACACTTCCCGCCATATCATCACTGCGCAAATGATTACCAATACCAAGGACCAATCTTTTGCACTGTTTATTTTTCATCAGTAACTATCGCCTAAACTTTTTTAATATTTTACTTGCATTAAAAAGCTTTGCAAGTTTTATTTTTGCAAGCGATAGTTACTAAAGGATTATTTCAATGATTACAAAAGGCTTAATTGAAAAAATTTTTCAGGCAGCAAGCATACAGCGGTGGAATGACCACGTGCGCCCAACAGAACTTACTGAGATTGACAAACAGTCGCATAAGATGATTATTGCCTATACCATTGCCAGGTTTCAGGAAGAAGAAAAACCCGGTAGTATAAACTGGCAATTGTTAATTGAAGGCGGTATTATTGAACTGTTACATAGAGTGATAGTTACTGACATCAAACCCCCGGTGTTTCACAAAATAATGAAAGAAAAGGGCAAAGAACTTAATGAATGGGTATTCAATCAACTGGAAGCTGATATTGCGCCCATTAAAGGTAACTTTTTGCACACATGTAAAAAATATTTATTTGACGATACCTTTGCTGCTTTTGAAAAAAAGATTTTACAGGCTTCACACTACCTGGCTACAAACTGGGAATTTCAGATTATCTACCATTCCAACAAATTCATCTATGGGATTGAACACACAAAAGCCGAAATAGAAAACCAGATTGAGTATCATATTGACCTTACCGGCGTGCAAAAAATTCTACTGCATCGCAGTATTTCAGGATTTATAAATCTTTGCGGCCAATTGCGATTTCAGCAGCGATGGGCGCAAACACCCCGTATCCCAAAAACATCAGTTCTGGGACACATGTTCATTGTTGCAATACTATCGTATTTTTGCTCAAAAGAACTTGGCGCATGCAACAAGCGTGTGTATAATAATTTCTTTGCATCATTATTCCATGATCTGCCTGAAGTGCTTACCCGTGATATTGTTTCGCCCATCAAGCGCTCAATACAGGGATTGGATGAACTTATTAAGCAGTATGAAATCAGCGAAACAAACAATCGTATCTTCCCGCTAATTCCACAAAACTGGCATGACGAAATACGCTACTATATATTTGATGAATTTGAAAACAAAATCTGGAAAAACAACTCCATTATAAAAGGACTATTGCCTGAGGACATCAACACAAACTACAATCATGACATGTATAATCCCCTGGATGGAACAATGTTAAAAGCCTGCGACGACTTTGCTGCATTTTTAGAAGCGTCCTTTTCAATAAATTACGGGGTAAAACCCAAAGCCCTGGAATTTGCAAAACGCAATATTTACAATAAGTATAAACGCAATAATCCTAAACTTGGTGATATGGAATTTATTATACTATTTGATTATTTTAATTGATATTGTCCCTGATGTAAGGGATTTGTAAACAATAATGAAAACAACGATAAAAAATATATTTTTTGATTTACGAGATACTATTGGTGCTTTTTTTGTTGCACTAAAGTCACCTGATGTTTCGTTGCTATCCAAAATTTTAATTGTAATAGCTATTGCTTATGCACTATCGCCAATAGACCTTATACCTGACTTTATCCCATTTGCCGGCTACATTGATGATGCCATTATTGTGCCTTTTTTAGTTTTCATAGCCATTAAAAGTATACCAAAACCTATATATGAAGAATGTAAACAAAAAGCAAGTTTAAGCTTCAAAAAGGGCATAGGTTTTATTGCATTGGGTATACTTATGGTACTTTTACTCTGGGGAATAGTTGGTTTTGCACTATATGCATTATTCTCATTTGCCCTGCGTCTATTGCGGTTATGATTGCCATTATAAATCCACAAACACCACAACCCATTATTGACGGCCTTATTAACCACAACTTTACACCTGTTTCTATTCCGCTTTGCCCTGATGTTGAACAACCAATAGCTGGCCATCCTGAAATACAACTATGTATTATTGGCAGTACAATCATATATCAGCCCCGGATTAACAGCTCATTTTTAGAGATTTTAACGCATTCACACTATACACTGGTAAGGGGTCAGAGCCTTTTACAAAAACAATATCCTTATGACTGTGCTTATAATATAGCCTATACCGGAAACATAGCATTCCATAACACAAAAGCTACCGATAGCTCTGTAAAAGAAGCTGTTTATCAAGTGCATAAAGGCTCTGACCCCTTTATTCATGTACATCAAGGCTACACCAGATGTTCTACCTGCATTGTTGACTCACATGCCATTATTACCGCGGATAGGTCCATTCACAATGCTGCCATAAAAAATTCTATTGATTCACTGCTCATACAGCCGGGATATATTGAACTTCCCGGCTACCGATACGGTTTTATTGGCGGCGCAAGTGGCACATGCTCTGACACCGTTTACTTCACGGGACGTTTACAGCACCACCCTGATTACAGCAATATTGTGAATTTTATTGAAAACCACAACAAAAACATTGCCTTTTTATCAGATCTCCCTGCAATTGATATTGGCTCAATCTTTTTTATTGACATGATGATATGACCTGTTATCCCTGTAGCATATACATTAAATGAAATCATATACCACTATGGATACTTTTCATGAATATTCCTGACATAACAACATGTTTAGCGCTATTGCAAAAGCATGACATCCTGCCCAATGTGCTGGAACATTCATTGCAGGTACATAAGGTTGCCTGTGCCATCGTTGATCATCTCAACGGCAGTGTTACAATCAACCGTGATTTAGTATGTGTTGCAGCACTGCTTCATGACATCACCAAATCCCGTTCCTTAAAAACAGGTGAAAAGCACGACATTTCCGGCAAAGAACTTTTAGAATCTTTAGGATATCCGGAAATAGCCGATATCGTAGGACAGCATGTCTTTTTACGCGATACTTCAGCCGATTCACCTCTCAATGAAGCAGATATAGTGTATTATGCCGATAAACGCGTTATGCATAATGAGATTGTAACAGTTGACCGCCGCATTGAAGACCTGCTCATACGCTATGGCACCACACCGGAACGCTGTAACAAAATTCTTGAAAACAAAGACATTATTATAATCATTGAAAAAAAATTAACCAGACACCTTATAAAACCTCTGGAAGATATTATTGCATCATTACGGCATGAATAAACAATACTGCATTCTTGATTGTTACGTGGACGAACCCGCGTGTTTTGGTGTACCGCCGTTTGTTTCGCCCTACCCGCGCTATGTGTATGGTGCACTTCTTGATGCCGGCATATACGATGATGAAATTGTGTATCTTACCATTGATGTTCTTCGCAAAGCCGAATACAGGCTACCGCATAGTTTTCATTATGTTTTTTTAATTGGGGGGGCGATAGTTCCTGGTAAATACCTTGGCTTTAAAATAGGAACTGTCCCTGAAATAACAAAAATCATTGCAACAAACAAACGCCAAAATTTTGCCATTGGCGGTATGATAGCTCACTTAGTTAAGGATTTTACCAATACAACACTGGTAACTGGTGATATTGAACAGTTTGCATTTGATGTTGCACGCGGCAACAAGCCTTTACCGGATAACTATCGCACATATAAAAATCTTTCCCGATGGGCTGTAGCAGGAAGTCACATGGTAAAACTTCATCCACAATTCCCCAACCTTATCTGTGAGATAGAAACTTACCGAGGATGCCCACGCCGCAATCACTGCTCATTTTGTGCTGAAGGATTAATGCAATCTGTTGATTTCAGAGATGAAGAAGATATCTTACATGAAATAGATGCCCTTATTGCTCAAGGGATTTTTAGATTCAGGATAGGAAGGCAGGCTGATATTATTGCTTATAAATCACATCTGCAAGATTTTGTTCACGGGTTCCCGCGGCCAGATCCTGCTATAGTCATTAATCTTTTTACTGAATTGCAAAGGCGAATAAATGAAGGGCATATCAGTATGCTCAATATTGACAATGCAAATCCCGGTACCATCTTTTACTTTCCTCACGAATCACAGGCCATTATTGATTGCATTGCTCATACGGTAACACCGGGCGATACTATGCCGCTGGGCGTTGAATCATTTGATCCGGCAGTCATTCCAAAAAACAATCTTAAATTGCACAAAGATCAGGTTATACAGGTTGTACAATTAATAAACGATGCCGGTGGCACAACAATTAATGGTATCCACAGGCTTTTACCTGGTATCAATCTCATTCATGGGCTTATTGGTGAAACTTCTGACACATTTAAAATCAACTATGAATCGCTGGCGGAAATCCTTGACAGAGGACTGCTTTTGAAAAGGATCAATATACGCAGTTTGTTCCCCTTCCCGGGAACTATCGCCGCACAAAAACAAACACACAATACAATGATTGAAAACCGTTACCGTTTTTACCGTGAAAAAATACGAAGCGACATTGACCATACCATGATTGCCAAACTATTCCCCATAGGTACTGTCATGTATCATATGCAGGTACTGTCATGTATGCATGGATATTCGTACGCAAAAGAGATTAGAAGCTACGCCATAACAGCAAAAATTCCTGTAAGCTTACCGCTTTTTAGTTTTGTTGACTGCATTGTTGTTGGTCATCAGGAACGTTCGCTTCTGTGCCTTCCATATCCAATACGCATTAACACACTGCCGCAAAAAGCTTTAGAAGGCATACCGGGCATTGGGAAGAAAGGCGCATCAGCAATCATTGTGCATCGCCCCTTTGCAGGCATGGATGATGTCAGGCCGTATCTGGAACACATTCCGGAAAATATTGTACAGGCAATTGCGGAAGGATTTTAATAACGTTTGCGTTCCTTGTCGTGGTTGAGTTTGTTCATGACATACACTGCTGCATATCCGCCTATAAACGCGGCAATAATGTTGACACCGGTATCATACACCAAAAATCGCAGTATTTTTATTGTTATATCAAGCAACAGCTTATCAAGAATGAATCCGCCTATCAGTGCACCAATAACACCTATAACCATACCGCCTATAAATCCGCCAAATAAATCCCTGCGTTTTAAATTATAAAATATCCACGACACCAGCGCACCCATGGCTATATAAATAGCAATGGCAAGTAGTTTCATCAAAAAGCTAATAAATGCATCCATGGCTGCTTACTCCTCCTCAATAAAAAAGATTTCACCTTTGCCTTTGCGGACAATCTGTATGTCGCCACCAGAAAAGTCAACAACAGTTGATGGATCACTCACCTTTGGCCCGCAACTTAATATCATGTCAACCGCATTCCGGTATTCTTTGTCTAAATCAACCGGATCAATTACATAATCCCCTTCTTTGGTGCTGACACTTGCTGTCATTATTGGATGGCCCAATGCCTGTACAAGTTCAAGCGCAATGGTATTATCAGGAATCCTGACACCTATTGTCTTTTGATTGGTTATGGCAATCTTTGGCACCAACTTAGATGCCTGGAAAATAAACGTATAGGGACCCGGAAAAGCTTTTTTCATAATTTTAAAAGCCTGATCTGAAACATTGCGTACATACTGTGAAATTGCCGAAATGTCCGAAAATATAAAACTGAGTGGTTTATTTCTGGGAATTCGTTTTATATGATACAACCGTTCAATTGCCCGTCTATCATTGATATCGCACCCATACGCATACACAGTATCAGTAGGGAAAATGATAATACCCCCTTCTTCAAGAATCTCTTTGGCTTTCTTGATAAATCGCTTTTGTGGATTGATTTCATTAATTAATACTATCATAGCTATTATTATACTTTAATTAACGGAATTTTCATTTATTTAATTTAATGTATTGATTGCGGAGAGCCTTATAAAATATAAGGCTTTTGCAGGAGTGCCTGCTGCAAAAGCCTTCAACCCGGTAAATGTGCGAATAGGAGTGTCTTTTAATTATCAACCATTATAATCATCGGAATTTTTTTTAAAACTTAAAGAATTTTTATGGAAATAATGAGATATTATTCACTGCAAGCTTCAGGTGTTCCAATGATATATAACCGTAAAACCTTATACAGAAACCTTCATTTACTGAATATCCAGCAGCCATACCAATATGGAGATAATTTTAAAACGGTGGTGACATAATGAATGAAAAAATAGTTTTTAAATTGTCATATTTGTATTATATTATAATAAATGTACTATACTTTAGTATTAAATTATTTATGATATGATAAAACAATGTCACTTATAGATTTAAAAATAAAAAGCAGGGATATTGATACCCTTATTTCTGTTATTAAGGAAAATAATCCTGAAATACATATTGAAAACATCAGAAAAGCATATGAAATAGCCAGCGAAGCTCATAAAGATCAACAACGTTTATCGGGCGAACCATATATTGTACATCCCATGGAAGTAGCCATTATCCTGGCTAACCTTAAAATGGATGAAACCACCATTATAGCCGCATTGCTTCATGATGTTGTTGAAGATACTCCAATCAACTTAGATAAAGTCAGAGAACTATTTGGCCAGGAAGTAGCAACGCTTGTTGATGGTGTTACAAAAATATCATCGTTAAAAAAACATACAAAGCAAAAAGAACAGGCCGAAACACTGCGTAAGATGTTACTGGCAACTATTCAGGATGCCCGTGTAATAATTATTAAATTAGCTGACAAACTGCACAATATGCGTACTATCATGTTCCAGCCTGAATATAAACAAAAATATATTGCACAGGAAGTGCTTGATATTTATGCACCCTTAGCAGGGCGCCTGGGCATGTCCAAAATCCGCAGCGAACTGGAAGACCTTGCATTTAAAATAGTGTATCCAGATGACTATAATGCTATCCTTGAACACATAAAGGCTCGTAGAAGCGAACTGGAAGCATTTATTGATTCTATACGCGTTGTATTGCAACAACGATTGAAAGAGCTAAACATTGAAGCTCAGATTCAAGGCAGAATCAAACATCATTATTCAATCTTTAAAAAGCTTCAACAGGGAAGAACATTTGACGATATTTTTGACCTCAGGGCTATCAGAATTATTACCAATGAAGTAAAGGATTGCTATGGGATTTTAGGTATAGTTCATACCATATGGACTCCCATTCCTTCCCGGTTTAAAGATTATATAGCTGTACCAAAGTCAAACATGTATCAATCATTGCATACAACAGTGATTGGGCCGGATGGGCACCCGCTTGAAATTCAGATACGGACATGGGATATGCATGCCACCGCAGAGATGGGGATTGCTGCTCACTGGTTATATAAAGAAGGCATTAAATCATTCAAGCCCAAATATAAAAATATTACAATTCTCAATAACATTCATGAATGGCAGAATGAAATCAATGACACGCGTGAATTCATTAAAGAACTCAAGATGGACCTGTATGAAGATGAAATTTTTGTCTTCACTCCTAAAGGCAAAATTATAAAACTGGCCAGGGGCTCTACTCCTGTTGATTTTGCGTACCTTATACATACTGAAATTGGCAATCACTGCACAGGCGCTAAAGTGAATAATCAGCTGGTTCCTCTTAAAACTGAATTGAAAAGCGGAGATATTGTTGAGATATTAACCAGCAAAAAAGGCCACCCGTCACCTGCATGGCTTAAATTTGTCAAATCATCAAATGCCCGATATAAAATACGAAACTGGTTACGAAAGAACTTAGAACCTGAAGACGAACATGCTGATAAAGAAGAAAAGGAAAAGAAAGAAAAGATTGCCAGCGTCAGTATACCCGAAAAAGAACTTGTAAAACTTAAAAGCTTTCCCAACAAAAAGAAAGTTGGAATAACCATAGATGGCACAAATAATGTGCTGATACGCCTTTCACAATGCTGCCAGCCAATCCCAGGGGATGATGTTGTAGGATTTATTACCAGAGGCCGGGGAATCACTGTCCATAAACGTAATTGCCCTGCCCTGCAACGATTACAAAATGAAAGCGAGCGGTTTGTGGATATACAATGGGAGCAGTCAGAAAGCACCTATCCTGTGAAGATTGCAGTTGAAGCAATGGATAGGACTAATTTACTGAAGGATGTTGCTGACGAAATATCCTTAACAAAAACAAATATTATCAAAGCCGAAGCTTCCGTAGTTGCTAAAGATCAGGCATTGCTTAAATTTGTTCTTGAAGTTAAAAGCTTAAACCATCTTAATGATATAATGAAACGACTGAAACAGATAAAAAATGTAACCAGAGTTTTCAAGCTTAATGAAAAAGTAATTCTTAAATAAAAAATATGAATATTATACTCGGCTCTTCATCTCCACGAAGGAAATATCTGCTTCAAAGCCTGTTCAATACCATAACTATTATTCATCCTGACGTTGAAGAAATACCATATTCGTGTGAAAAACCTCTGGATTTTGTTCAACGCGCCTCCGGTGATAAGCTTTTTACCATACGCACAAAGATATCTACCAACCCTTCACTCATCATAACCTGCGACACCATAGTAACTATCGACAATGAAATTTTAGGAAAACCTGCTGACTTTGACCATGCGTATTATATGCTATCAACATTATCAGGAAGAACACATCATGTCATATCAGCAATAAGCCTGCAGTATACCAATAAAAACGATATCCGCCAACATAATGACTATGAAATAACACAGGTAACATTTAAGAAACTCAATAAAAACGATATTACCACATACTTATCGCATATAAATTATACGGATAAAGCCGGTGCATATGCAGTGCAGGAATACGGCACCATGATCATAGAAAAAATGATTGGATCAATTACCAATGTTATTGGTTTCCCATTGCGTTGCTTTTTCAGGATGATAGCCGATATGGATATAATCCAAAAACTTTTTCAATAATTTAAAATTTTAAGATTGACATATTAAAAAAACAGATTATCATTTATATTTATTGAATTTTAAAAAATTAAAAAAAAGGTGTTTTACCATGAGTCAGAGAAAACAATACATCATAAACAAAAAATTTCAGCTTAAGACAACATTTTCTGTCATTGCTATTGTTTTTGTCATAGTTGCTATAATAATTGCTGCTATAGGCGTCAATGCTGCAGCTAACAACAAACGTCTTATTCATATTATTCAAATACAGGATAATATAGTTGAAGCACTTATTGCATATTCACAATCGCCCCATGATTCAGACCAAAAATTAGCAATTCAGAATATTGCTAATGACCATGTGAATAATATCAATACAATAAAGAAGATTATAGAATTAAACAATATACTATTAATCATCATTATTGCCTTTGTAATCCTTCAGGGAATAATACTCTATTTTGTATTGATCCGCAAAACACACAAGATTGCAGGGCCTATCTATGTTATGTCAAACTATTTTAATGATATTATTAAAGGCAATATACCCAATCCCCGTCCTTTGCGCAAAAATGATGAATTACAGGATTTTTATGAATTATTTATAAAAATGGTTGATGCCATACGAACAAGGCAGGGAGAAAAATAATATACATTTACAAAATATAAAAAACCCTGCATTAAAAGCAGGGTTTTTTATATTTTGTTACCAGGGAAAATATTTATTCCACCATCTTTAAAAGTTCTTCAACTACATCTGCTATATATTTATCCGTTGTATCTTTACAGTATACTGAATAACTCAATGGCGGTGATATTTTAGTTCTGTAGAGTTTATAATAGTATGTAGTAAAAATCAGGTCATATTTCCCTTCTTTTTTGCCAAAGAAAAATTCCCCAGCAATTGTTGTTGGCGCATCAGGGTCATACATTTTTACCGAATACCCATGTTTAAAACGATAGACATCTCTGCCCGTTTTAAGTTTAGCCTTAAGTAATGGTAAAGAATACATTTTATATGAGTAGTTTACTGAGAAAATATCACCATATAGAATTTCTTTTTTTAACTCATCAATATTTTTATAAAACCCTGTTGTTGGTTTTAAAGGATTTGTCAGCTTTTTTATTTCAGGGAAAAATTCATATACTTCATCAGCCTTTCCGTCACCATTGGTATCTTTTGCAAGGCTTATTAGTTTTTCAGTGCCGGTAAAATCGCCTATTAACACTGATACTGTATTGCCTAAACACTGTAAAACGAAATAATTTCTGAAATCTTCGGTAACAGGCATAAACTGCAATCTGTCTGGGGATATATCTGTTTGAATAAATTCATTGCTTTTAAACATTTGCTGGGAATAAAGATATGTACCAAAAATGCAGAGGATAAGTACCAGAATAAATAAAACAAAATGTATATTTTTATGTTTCATAATGATAACCCCAATGTTATGATTTACATACCCTTTCACTATTTATTTTATTTCAAACAAATAGTGAAGTCAATAACAAAAAATTATTTTATTACTTTTTTAGCTTTTAATTTTATACTGAATACATGACGTGTGCTACTATTAGCATATACCATAATTACGGAATCAACTCTATGCGAAGTTCAATGTTTTATATCATCTTCATAGCAATTCTGATAATCTATTTTACAGCCAATTTTTACGTGCTGCAACGCATACAAAAACTGGTACCCTATCAGTATAAAATTTTGACCGCAACTTTTATAAGCATCCTTGCTCTTTCGTTTTTAGTTGGCAGAATACTTGAACGCTATACTGTTTGTGCAGTCAGTAACTTCCTCATCTGGATTGGGGCGCTGTGGTTAGGCATTTTTACATATCTGTTTTTGGGGTTTATTATTGGCGATAGTATCCAGGGAATAATTCATCTTTTTACAAGAGCACTTAATATTCAAAAGACAGCCTATGCTCTCGTCATTATTGTAAGTATGGTTATCACATCTATAGGATTTATTAACGCGCGAACACCTCAAGTAAAGGAAATAGCCATACATATTAATAAGCCTTCATCATTAAAGCACCTGAAAATTGCGTATGTCAGCGATATCCATCTGGGGTCAATCATAGCAAATTCTCGTTTACAAAACCTGGTAAGGCTTATAAATAATGCACAGCCAGATCTCATCATTTTTGGGGGTGATATACTGGATGAAGATATCAAACCCGTCATTGAAAATAATTTAGGTGAACTACTGGTACAATTGAAAGCCAGATACGGCATAATTGCGGTACCCGGAAACCATGAATATATTGGGGGAATACAGAATGCTATTAATTATATTAAAGATCATAATATACAGGTTTTAAGGGATGAAGTGTATTCCATTGGCGATATACAGATTATAGGGCGCGATGACAGAAGCAAATTTGCATTTACCGGTTTTAGGCGTTTATCATTAGAAAATTTAATAAAACAGGTAAATGTTTCAAAACCAGTTATAGTCATTGACCATCAACCATTTAAACTATCACAAACATCTTTATATCCTGTTGACATTCTTCTTTCGGGCCACTCACATCATGGTCAATTATTCCCATTTAACTATATCACAAAAAAACTTTACAAGATCAGCTGGGGATACAAAGTAATTCATAATACTCACGTGTATGTATCAAGTGGATATGGTACATGGGGACCTCCAATACGAACCAACAGCTATCCTGAGATAGTTATATTTAATTTACATTTTAAATAAAATATAACACCGTATTACCGGTCAGTGACAATTTATCCTGCTTGCAGTATTTATCATTTATTCTTTTCCTTATTCTAAGCAGGAAAAGAATGATTATCCCCACTACCAGTTTCAGCAATTTTATATATTTCATAACTTTATACTTAAAATCATTTTGTGGGAATTATTATTGTAACATTTATTATTTTTTTACTAAAATCTCTTGACACATTATTATAACAGGTGTTTACCGTATGCACATAAAATTTTCTTCATCAGGAGATATACTTATGAAGAAGCTTTTAAAAATTTCCTTCTGGATTGTAATATCATTATTATTTGCCCTATCCTTTGCTATAGTCACACAGATTTACAATCCTCAGGAAAAAATTAATGCGTTATGGATAGTTACAGCAGCTGCCACATTCTATATGTTAGCATATCGTTTTTATGGTGCTTTTTTAGCTGCAAAGGTGCTGACACTTGATAAAACCCGTGTTACACCAGCTTATAGATTGAACGATAACACCAACTACTATCCTACAAATAAATGGGTATTATTTGGCCATCATTTTGCTGCAATAGCCGGTGCAGGCCCATTAATTGGTCCGGTACTTGCAGCACAGTTTGGCTATCTACCAGGATTTTTATGGATACTCATTGGTTCAGTATTTGCAGGCGGCGTTCATGACATGGTAATACTTGTTGCATCAATCCGCAAAGATGGCAAATCGCTGGCTGAGATTGCTAAAGAAGAAATTGGGCCGGTGACAGGGCTTGCGGCTTTATTTGCAGTACTATTTATTTTAATAGTTGCTATCGCCGGGCTTGGCCTTGTTGTAGTAAACTCTTTATATAATAATCCATGGGGCACTTTTATCATAGCAATGACCATACCCATTGCACTGCTTATGGGTGTATACATGAAATCCATACGCCCCGAAAAAGTTTTTGAAACATCGCTTATTGGAATTGCGTTACTGCTAATAACCGTTATTTATGGCAGGTATATCCTTGGTACAAGCATTGAAGGATTCTTTACATTAAATCAGCATAATCTGGCAATAGCTCTTGCCATCTATGGCTTTATAGCCAGTGTGTTGCCAGTATGGCTCCTCCTTGCCCCCCGTGATTACCTGTCATCTTTTATGAAAATTGGTGTTATTTTACTGCTGGCTATTGGCGTAGTTGCTGTCCATCCCAATCTTCATCTGCCGGCATTGACACAATTTATCCACGGCAATGGACCAATCATTCCAGGAAAACTATTCCCATTTGTATTTATAACGATAGCTTGTGGTGCTATTTCAGGATTTCACTCACTTATTTCATCTGGTACAACACCCAAGATGATAGAAAACGAAAAGTATGCATTACCCATTGGTTACGGTGCCATGCTTACTGAAGGGTTTGTATCAATGATGGCACTTATTGCTGCCGCAGTACTCATCCCCGGTGATTATCTTGCAATCAACACTCACCTGTCATTTGATACACTGGCTCAGATGGGATTCCCGGTGGACAAAATCAATGACCTGTCAAAACTTGTTGGCATTGATTTAGCAGGCCGCCCCGGTGGTGCTGTTTCACTTGCCGTGGGCATGGCATATATCTTTTCATCCATACCTTTCTTAAACCATTTGATGGCATACCTGTATCAGTTTGCCATCATGTTTGAAGCGCTATTTATTTTAACTACCATTGATGCCGGTACCCGTGTTGCCCGGTATGTTGTACAGGAATTGGGCGGCTATATCTATAAACCGTTTGGTGAATTACGATCACTTCCAAGTAATTTCATTGCAAGTTTGCTTGTTGTAATAGCATGGGGTTATTTTATTTACACAGGTTCAGTTCAAACAATCTGGCGAATGTTTGGCACAGCAAATCAGCTTTTAGCCATGTTAGCTCTGTGCATTGGTACTACGGTTATCATCAAAATGGATAAAATAAAATACATCTGGGTTACGCTGTTACCCATGCTCTTTATGCTCAGCACCACCTTCACCGCAGCCATAACCCTTATAATTGAATATGTACCAAAAGCACTTTCATCACAGCCTGATGCATACAGTTTTATGATTAATATCTTTTTACTGGGGCTTATGATTCTTTTAGCTCTGTTTATTCTTCTGGACTCTGTGTATAAATGGTATGGATTTATTACCGGAAAACGCCCTATTGGAAACAATAAAAGCCAGCCATCACAGTATTCAAAAGAATTTCCAAAAATGAGTGATTAAATGGCTTCATGCCCAAAACACATGTAACAATACCATTCTTTATACCACATTCTGGTTGCAGGCACCGATGTGTGTTCTGCAACCAGATATACACCAGCAATACACGATCTCTTCCTGATGAAGAATATATGGTTAAAAAAATTGAACAATACTTGCAAACCATAAAAACTGGTGTAACACACATTGAAATTGCTTTTTTTGGCGGAAGCTTTACCGGCCTTGATGAAGAAATTCAAAAAAATTATCTGGCTATAGCTCATTCTTATCACTCTTTGCATAAAATTGACGGCATACGCTTATCAACTCGTCCTGACTATATAACCCATAGAACGCTTTCATTGCTCAGGGAATATCACGTTACAACGGTTGAATTAGGTGCTCAATCGATGCACGCTGATGTACTCCAACAATCACAACGGGGTCATACAGTACAGGATATAATAGATGCTTCAAAGCTCATTAAAGAATATGGTTTTAATCTTGTAATTCAGCTTATGCCAGGCCTCCCCTCCGATTCATTTGAAAAATCAATTGAAACAGCATATAAAACAGTATTATTACAGCCTGATGGCGTACGTATCTATCCAACTGTTGTCATTAAAGATACCCAATTAGAAACATTATACAAAGAAGGAAAATATATGCCTTTATTATTGGATGAAGCTATTGAATTATGTGCTCACATATACAGCCTGTTTACCACAAACAATATTCCGGTGATCAGAATGGGTTTACATCCATTTGATGATGCTGTAGCTGACACCATCATTGCCGGACCATATCATCCATCATTTGGCTACTTAGTAAAATCACGATACTTTCGCAATACTTTAGAAGATAGGATTAAAACCTTTTTACAAAACAACAGCACACAAACGTTAGCCATAGAATTGCCGCAACACAATATTGCAGAATATTATGGCCCGCATAAAGAAAATATTGCTTTTTTACGTATCGTGTTTAATACTGTTACATTGCAATTTCATTCTGCTGATACACAAGAACCGGTACTATTGAAAGCATAATTCAGAATAACTCCACTAAAATCCTATTACCAGGAGCGCACCATGCAACATCATCAGAAAGTATTCTTCATAGACCTTTCCACCGGTTACTATCGCCTGGCACGATACCCTATTGGTGATTTTTTTGGGCCTGTTGATCTGGGCCTTCACATTGCACAGCGCTACTATACCACCAATATCGGCGTTGGAATGTTAGCTGGTTCAATCTTCCCTGGCTCAAACCGCCTTTTTATCAATGGATATTCACCCTGCTGGAACAGCTTCTTTATTTCATCTATGGGTGGTGCAGGCTTAGTGTTTGATAACTTAGGTATAAACATGATTGCTCTTTCCAAAAAAGCCCTAACACCTTCGGTGCTGTATCTTAACCGTATTCATGGCGAAGAAATTGAAATTGAAATAAAACCCATTGATATATTCAGGATATGGGAAAGCGGACATGGTGGTGTGTATTCCCTGATGCATGAAGTTTTAACCATGTTTGCCGGTAAATATTTAACTGATCCGCGCGTATTAGCCACTGGTCCTGCTTCATATGCAACCGATTTTGGCGCACTGTGTTCAGCATCTGTGAAAGACGGCACGCTCACCTGGGTTGATACATGGGCCGGGCGTGGCGGATTTGGATCAAAGCTTTTCCGTGAACATGGTATTGCCGCTATTATTTACGGCGGTACATATATCGATGAAGACTTCAGAGACCGTAAAGTTGCCGACGAATGGTTTATTGATAAATACAGCAAAAAGCTGGCAGCCAAAGACTTAGAAGCAACAACTAAGTATCGCTTTGACCCGCAGTTTAATACCGGTGGTACATTTGGCGTTAATTTTGCTACTATTGGCGGGAAGCTGCTTGCATTTAACTATCGCTCAATTTATATGACCGAAGAAGAAAGACTTGCCATTCATCAAAAGCTTGTTGTTGATCATTACCTGAAACAATTTAATGAAGAAACTATCTCCACCAAAAGCATGAAAACCTGCGGTGAGCCCTGTACTGCCGTTTGCAAAAAGATGCGCGATATTTACAAAAAAGATTACGAGCCGTATCAGGCAATGGGACCTCTATGCGGTATTTTTGATCAAAGATCAGCTGAGATGCTGATCCACAAAGCCGATATGTATGGGTTTGATGCCATTTCAGTTGGTGGTGTGCTGTCGTGGCTTATGGAATGCCTTGATAAAAAATTAATAAAACCTGAAGAAGCCGGTGTAACTCATCTTCCTGTTTTTTCGCATGTTAACTTCAGTGCCCAAACTGATTCAAAACACAACGCTGAAATTGGAAGCCAGCTTTTAGATACAATCATTCATAAAAAAGGAATCCTTGATTTCACCGAGGGGGCACGCAAATTTGCCCGCAAATTAGCTCGAGAAAAAAGCAAGGATATAATTGATTGCTTTGTGTATAACGCCAACGCACGTAAAGGCTGGATTGTTCCCAACCAGTACTGGGTTCCAGGGGTACTATCGCCCATGCCTATTATGGGTAAGTATTACATGTACTACGGGTATGATTTTTTACCGCCACGTGAGTTAGGCCGCAAAAACGCACATCGTATGATCAAGGAGCTTATGCTTGACAACACCGGTTTTTGCCGTTTTCACAGGCTGTGGGCTGAAGACATGATCCCTGAAATCATCAATTCACTGTATGGTATGCATAAAGAATTTTTAACAAATCTTAACATGACCGCAAGCAGAATTAACAGCCGCAACGTATCAATTTACTGGGAATCGACTCGAAACATTGATTTTATTAAAATGTATTTAAAGCGACAGCATGATGTTGAAAACGTCAATGATAAAGAATTACTGCACTGGATCATGCAATTTGAACAAAACCCGCACGAAGCTGCATACAACTACTGGTTTGAAATTTTAAAAGGTGTGCATGAATCATTACGTGAATTTTAAGGGGCGATAGTTACCATGGAAGATAATCTAAGCTTACGATACATCTGTGACGAATACAATCTCAGGATCTATGCTGTACTGACTAAACATGTATTGCAGGAGATGATAAGCATTCACAACACAACACCGCATGCTACTATAGCATTTGGACGCACACTGAATGCTGCCCTGCTTATGGCTGCTTCTTCAATTAAACCGCATTTTCATGATACGTTGAGTATTAATATAAGCTGCAGCGGACCATTAAAGGAGATAGTAGTTCAGGTTGACGGCAATGGAAATGTACGGGGATATGTTGGCAATCCCAATGTTGACCTGGAACTGCAGTCAGAAACGCTGAATATATCTAAAGCGCTGGGTGCTGGTGTCATTACCGTAACACGTGATCTGGGTTTGAGGGAGCCCTATAAAAGTGTTTGGCCCATCATCTATGGTGACATAGCAAAAGATATTGCCAACTACTTACTGGAATCAGAGCAAATACCTTCAGCACTGATACTTGCGGTTAATTGGAACAAAGAAGGGGCTATTACTCGTTCAGGGGGGATTTTAATACAAACATTTCCCACCACCCCATCATATGTTGTAGAATTAATTGAAAGCAGGTTGCAAAGCGGCTTTTCGCTTGATAAAAAGCTTGAAGAAGAAAAATCAATTAAGGCCATTATTGAAGAGCTTATTGGCAAAGAAACTAAAGAACTTGGCGCATTACCCTTGCAGCACCACTGCAGGTGCACAAAAGAACTGTTAGCAGCCATACTGGAATCGGTTGATACACATGAGCTGGAAGACATGATACAAAAAGATCATGGTGCACATATCACCTGCGCTTTTTGTAAAAAAGAATACAGGTTTACCCGCGAAGAATTGCAAAAGATAGTCTTAAAGAAAGAAAAGGTACATTAACTTCCCTATAATATATACCGTGATAAATCCTTATTCTTTATGGTTGGGCCTAATTTGGCTTTAACAAATTCAGCATTGATAACAAAATTTTTATGGGCATCGTCTAAATCTGGCGCATCAAAGAGTATATCTTCCAGAAGCTTTTCCATAATGGTGTGAAGTCTTCGTGCACCTATGTTTTCATGCTCTTCATTGAGTATCTGTGCTGTCTTTGCAATTTCAGCAATACCGTCATCCGAAAACTCAATGGTTACACCTTCGGTTTTAAGAAGCTCTTTATATTGAAGGGTAAGTGAATTTTTTGGCACTGTAAGTATTTTTCTAAAGTCATCCTCGGTTAATGAAGCCAGCTCAACCCGTATTGGGAAACGCCCCTGCAATTCAGGAATAAGGTCTGAAGGCTTTGAAATATTAAATGCACCTGCTGCAATAAATAGTATATGATTGGTTTTTACAGGACCATATTTTGTATTGACTGTTGTGCCTTCAACAATGGGCAGTAAATCTCTCTGTACCCCCTGACGGGATACATCAGGCCCTGTTTTTGATTCGGCACCAGCAATTTTATCTATTTCATCTATAAAGACTATCCCCATATCTTCAACTCGCCGTATAGCTTCACTGGTAACTTTTTCCATATCTATAAGCTTTTCTGTTTCTTCGGCAATAAATATACGCAGAGCATCCTTCACGGTACTTTTTTTCCGTTTGGATTTTTTTGGCATCATATCGCCCAGCATGGATTGAATCTGAAGATCAATATCCTCAAGGCCAGAACCACCCATAATTGACATAACCGGTATAACATTGGATGCTTCAGATTCATATTCAATCTCAATATCATCCAATTTGCCGCTTTTTAAATCTTCAATATATTGTGCGCGCATCTGCTCATACAATGTATCCGACTCAAAAATTGATTCTCTGTCTACATGAAAGCCTGAAATCTGCCGCTCATCTAATTCAAATCCTTTTTTAGGAATGATGATATCAACTATCTTGTCATAGGCATTTTTTAAAGCTTTACCCTCAACCATTGCACTGTATTCCTTTTTTACCATATTCACTGCAATGGAAGTTAAATCGCGTATCATGGATTCAACATCCCGGCCCACATACCCCACCTCGGTATACTTTGTAATCTCCACTTTAACAAATGGTGCATTAACCAGCCGGGATAATCGCCGTGCAATTTCTGTTTTTCCTACTCCTGTGGGTCCTATCATGATTATATTTTTGGGTGCAATTTCTTCCTGCAACTCGGGATCCAATTTCTTCCTGCGGCTTCTGTTCCTGAGAGCTATCGCCACACATTTTTTTGCCATATGTTGTCCAATAATATATTTATCCAGTTCACTGACAATCTGTCGTGGAGTAAGGTCACCATCTTCGGGAAACTGTATGTTAATATCACTCATTATGCTTTGATCTCCTCAATTATAATGTTGCTGTTTGAATAAATGCAGATTTCTGATGCAATTATCAATGATTGCTTTACAATGTCAAACGCATTCAACGTAGTATTACGTATAAGTGCCCGTGCTGCTGCCAGCGCATAGGTTCCACCCGAACCAATACCAATGATGCCGTCATCAGGCTCAATAATTTCACCATTACCGCTGATCAAATAAAGATATTGCTGGTTACCAACAATCAGTACTGCTTCCAGCCTGCGCAAAGCCCTGTCCAAACGCCAGTCGCGTGCAAGCTCCACCACACTTCTTGGAATATTGCCGGAATACGATTCTAACTTTTGTTCAAGCCTTTCAAACAGTGTCAGTGCATCAGCCACCGAACCCGCAAAACCAGTAAGTATTTTATCATCATACACCTTGCGAATTTTCACTGCTTTGCTTTTAATCACCGTATCACCTAACGTGACCTGTCCGTCACAACCCATGGCAATAGTATTGTCTTTTTTAATTGCCAGTACTGTAGTGCCACGCATTGAAGTATTATTCATCATCATGTCTCCTGTGTGCATGGGGATGATATTTATGATATAATTCTTTTAAACGTTCTATTGTGGTGTGAGTATATTTCTGTGTTGTAGAAATACTCGCATGCCCCAACATATCCTGCACAGCCCTGATATCAGCACCTCTGTTGAGCAATTCGGTTGCAAAGCTGTGTCGCAACACATGCGGAGTAACCGATTTCCATAATTGTGCCATGTTTGCTCTTTTATCAATAATATAAAAAATACCCCGTGTTGTCAATCGTTTGCCATTATTATTTACAAATAAGGGATTGGTTAAACAATTGAATTTTTTTTTGCGTTCATTCATATATTCCTGCAATGCCGTGACAGCAGTATCATTCAAAAACACAATTCTTTCTTTTGACCCTTTGCCCAGCACCTTTAACCTTCCGGTTTTATAATCACAATCATCAATGTCAGCATATGTTATTTCCGAAACGCGAGCCCCTGTGGAATAGAACACTTCCAGCAGTGCTTTGTCGCGATAGTCACCAAAACTTTTGCATTCAAATGCAACCAGTGCCTGAATCTGTTCAAAGGTTAAAAAAACCGGCAAACAATTCTTTTGTTTAGAGTAATGGATGTCGCGGGCAGGATTACCGTTTCTATAGTTATGAAATTCCAGATACTTAAAAAAAGATTTTAACGTTGCAACCTTTCGTTCAATTGTTGAAAGTTCATTTCCTTTTTCAAAGCAGTAATCAATAAAATCACGTATATCATTTGCTGTTATAGCAGCGATAGTAACTGATTCAGGGTCAACTGCTTCATATAAAAATTCCATGAATTGATTCAGGTCTTTGCTATATGATTCAACAGTCAGAGGTGAGGCATTTTTCTCAGCAATAAGGTACTGCATGAATTTATCAATATAGTGATCCATACGTATCAGCTTATATGTGCCTGTGCATCTGTTTTATCTTCATCTAACAGTGTTACTGTATATCCACACTGTTCATTCAAACATACAAGCATCTCGCCTTTTTTCTTTATTTTCCGTATAAAAAGCAAACTTCCGCATTTGGGACATGCGTGTTCTGATGCCTGCTCACGGGTAGCAAAATCACACTCTGGATATCTATTACATGCATAAAATGTGCCGCGTCGCTTTGATGAGCGTTTGATTACATCGCCGCCACACTTAGGGCATTTACCAAGCGGCAAAGGTTTTGCATTGGAACATTTTGGAAACGCAGAACATGCCAGAAAGAATCCATATTTCCCTAACCGCTTGACCATTTTGCTGCCGCATTTTTCGCATACCAGATCAGTTTCTTCATCCAGTATGTTTTTCACATCTTCAATATGTTCTTCGGCGTGATGTACGGTTAACTTGAAGGGTTCGTAAAATTCCTTAATCATACTCACCCAGTCATTATGCGCTTCTTCAATTAAATCTAATTTTTCTTCCATCTTTGCAGTAAAATCAATATTTATCAGTGATTCAAAGTATGAAACTATGATGTCATTAACCAGCCTTCCCAAAACAGTAGGTACCAGCTGTTTACCATGTTTGGTCACATAATACCGCTTTAACAGTGTATTTATGGTTGGGGCATACGTGGAAGGCCTGCCAATACCTGATTCTTCCAGAAACTTTACCAGCGATGCTTCATTGTACCGTGGAGGTGGTGAAGTAAAATGCTGCTGGGGATCAAAAGATTCTGGAAAAAGAACCTGCCCAACTTCTAAAGGAGGCAGCACCTTCTTTTCGGCACCTTCTTCTTTTTCTATTACAGTGAAGCCATTAAACAAAATCCTGCTACCTGTTGCCCTGAATTCAAAATTTTCAACATTCATGACAACAGTAACCACTAAAGAAACTTCCGGCGTCATTTGCGATGAAACAAACCGCTTCCATATCAATGAATACAACTTGTACTGGTCAGGTGTTAAATCGTTTTTAATTGATTCGGGATCCCTGAATACATTGGTTGGTCGTATTGCTTCATGTGCATCCTGTGCACCCTTTTTGTTTGGATAAAAATTTGGTGATTCCGGGATATACTCTTTGGAAAATTTTTTGCCAAGATAATCCCTTACTGAAGCAAGTGCAGCCGGAGCCACCCGTGTTGAATCTGTACGCATGTAGGTAATTAAACCAACCTGACCCTCACCTGATATTGTAACACCTTCATACAACTGTTGTGCCACCATCATGGTCTTACTTGCGGAAAACCCTAAACGTCTGGCAGCATCCTGCTGCAATTTGCTGGTAATGTATGGAGCCTGAGGTTTTCTTCTTCTTTCTTTATGTTCAACATTACTTACAGTAAATGGTTTGCCTTCTACAAGGCTTAATACCCTGTCAACATCGTTCTTTGTTTTTAGCTCAATTTTATTTCCGTTTTCTGAAAAAAGCGATGCCACAAACTCCTGCTTATGATGTTCAAACAGTGCATCAAGAGTCCAATATTCCTGCGGAATAAAATTTTCAATTTCTTTTTCTCGTTCACAGATAACCCGCAACGCAACCGACTGCACTCTTCCCGCTGACAAGCCCTTCTTAACCTTCTTCCATAATATTGGACTCAAATAGTAACCCACAAGCCTGTCCAGAATACGTCGTGCCTGCTGTGCATTTACCAGATCCATATTAATGTCACGGGCTTTTTCAACAGCTTCTTTTATTGCTTCTTCGGTTATCTCATGAAATTCAATACGCTTTATATCCGGATTTTTTTCTTTCAAGACATTGGATAGATGCCATGATATTGCTTCACCTTCACGGTCAGGGTCAGTTGCAAGTAAAACATTGCTGGATTGGCTTGCTTTCTTTTTTAAATCGTTTATTAACTTTGCCTTACCGCGTATAGGGATATATTCAGGCTTGAAATCATTATTCACATCAACTGCTAACCGTGATTTGGGCAAATCAATGATATGACCCATCGACGAAGCTATGATATAGTCTTTTCCTAAATATTTATGTATTGTTTTTGCTTTTGTAGGTGACTCAACAATCACGAGGGTTTTCTTATGATCAGCCATAATTACTTCCTTACGTTCTAATTTTTTAAGCGATAGTTACTGATAATTGAAACTCAATGTATATTGTATACCCCTTATTTTTTGTCAAACAGTTCCTTTATTTCTTTGTATGGATTCCATCTGATAACAACAAACAACAAAATGCTGATTGCAAACGTTATAATCGTGAAAAGTATTATTCGTTCTGAAGTATAGTAAATATAACCATCAAAAGGAATTGCATACGTTATGACGCCCAACAATGGTTTGTGTGAAGGCTGATGACAAAAATTACATTCTGATTTACGGTAAATCGGTATTATGCCATGATATAGTCTTCCCTTTACTGTAAATTGAGGTTGTGGTTTTATATCGCTGCATACATTCATAACAGCACTATTGTTACCCATTTCGGTCATACCCGGTGCTTTAATAAGGTTGCCCTGTTCATCATACACCGTGATGCTTATACCAGAACGTTTCTGCAAATCATTCAGATATATCCAGGCATATTCTGGTTTTGTCATTGTTTTAATGTGCAGAAAACTATCGGTTATAATATACATATTTCTTTCAAGTTCTTTAAAATAGCCCGATTTATATATGCCAAATATATCGCCAATATATGGTGGCACAGAAAAAATCTGGATAAAGCTAATACCCCATAACACTGCAAGCACAATAATGAGCACTCGTTTTACTATCATACCATAATCAACTTTTATAATAAAGAAATAGTATTCCCCGATCTAACGATAACGCCCTCAAGCTCCAGTATAGCAATTTTTTCAAGAACTTCATTACTACTTTTGCCCAACTGGCGTATCAATGTATCAATGTCCATAGACCCGCTTTGTAACGTTTTAACGATATCATCATTTTCATATACTGAAATCTTTGACCTTTCCTGAATTCCCTGATTTTTCTCAACTTTATCAAATAGTGTTGGCTGCCTGTATAATTTGTCAACACTAAGAACTTCCAGGATATCCTGCTCATCAAAAACAGGATGTGCACCTTCCTTCAACAGCTTATAGCACCCTTTGTAACCTTCATCAAAAGAATGTCCGCAACATACAAATAATTCCCTGTTGTGTTCAAGGGCATACCGGGCAGTAATAAGTGCTCCGCTTTTTTCACCTGCTTTAATGACAATGACCCCCTTTGATAATCCGCTTATAATTCTATTCCTGCGTACAAATGTCCACCTGGTGATACGCACTTTTGGAGGATATTCCGACAAAACACATCCATTGCCTGAATTAATAATATCAGTGTAAATATCCCGATTGCTTGCCGGATACAACATATCAATACCATTTGCCATGACCCCTATTGTCGATCCACCTGCTTTTAATGCCCCTATATGCGCTCTTCGGTCAATCCCAATAGCAAGCCCGCTTACAATGGCAATGTCGTATTGTGCCAACAAACCGGAAAGCTTTTCAGCTATTGAACCCGACTGAAGATCATCATTTCTGGTACCAACAATAGCAAGGGATAATTTCTGAGGCAGATTGCCTCGAACATATAGAACGGCTGGAGGATATGGAATTTCTTTTAATAAGGCTGGATAATCCTGATCCCAGTAGGAAATTAAATTCGCATTCATTTTGCTACATAACTCAATAATTTTATCTGCTTCTTCAAGTGGAGACATTGAATACCAGCTTGTATAGTATTCCTGAATTTTTCTATCATCAGCCGATACATACTCATGATAAATTATTTCCGGATCATTTTTTTCATAAAGATGCCACAAACCGGAACTCATCAATGATAAAGCCACAGCATATTTTTTTTTGTCCATATAATTACCGTGCTAACTCTGTAGTTATTCTTTGAATATTTTCTTTACACGCCTGTTTATATTCCTTTGCTAACGGCGTATCCACTTTTTCAAGATCAGTATAAAGATCCTGATATACCGATAGTGACTTATTAAGGTCTTTATTTTCGTAATAAAACCTTCCCAGTGCAAACCGTGCTCTGTAAAACGAAGGTTTTTGTTGTGTTATCTCCTCCATCAGTTGCACAGCTTTTGATCTGTTATCTTTCTGATAAAACAAAAGAATTGCCATACCATACTTTGCCTCAGTAAAGTTGGGATCCATCTGCAATGCTTTTTCATAATGAATATGTGCTTTATCAATATCATCTTTATTTTCCAGCTGTGTTCCCCTGTTTGCATACGCAATTGCTAACTGGTAATGTACAAAAGGAGTATTTCTTCCATACCCCAGAGCTTTATGTAATGCATCAATGGCAGGGTCCCATGCACCCTTTTCATTATATTTGCCTCCTAAATTTTGATACAGTACGCCTATCTTATTAACCACTTCAGGATTTGTTGCACTTTTTGAAGTTAGCTCAGATAATTCTTCTTCCATACGCTTAATCTCGCCCTGTGTAACAACCCTTACAGATTTTAACACAAAAATCTTTTTTAGTATCTTTCCATCAAAAATAATTATTAATGCAACGATACTGCTTATGACCAATAACGTTAAAGTGATTTTTCTTAACTTTGACATTGTATCACCTCGTTTTATGTACTACAATGAAGTGCTAAAATGAATGAATATAATTATATATTTTTGTAAAATACTTGACAACCATTTTATAAATTTCAAGTGGTTTTTATATATTCTGGGCTTTGCAATGACTTTTTTTTGTCACTGCAAGCAAAGCACTTGCCCTGATCCTGTGATAGGATGGCACCTAAGTAGTTTAACAGGCGGTCACTTGACCCACTCAAAGTGATCATCATACCCCTGTCACAGTGCTGATTATCATAGCAATTTTCACAAAATGATATTTTAAGGAGGATGAATATATGCTTCCCCATCAGATGCGCGCTGGTGATTTTACATGTTTGCTGTGCGGCTCAAAATTAAATTTAAAAATTAATGAACTTTCCATAGGCGTTAATAGCGGAACATGCCCCATGTGCGGAGAACCTTTTACAATAAAATTAAATAAAAAAGATCTGGAATTACTTCTTGAAGCAGAAGAAATAGCAAAGCAATAAGTATGATATAGTATAAACCTACACTGCAGCTGATACAAGTGTTTACAGGTTAATGTGATAAATTAATTTTCAATAAATATTTAATGATTACTATTAAATTTTTTTTTTAATCGTTCACATACATCATGGGGATCAACTACCATAACCCGTGTATGTGAAATCACATCAAGAAATCCTAACTCATTAGGGAAACGTGGAACAATATGCAGGTGAATATGCGATATACTTGCCCCACTCCATGACCCCAAATTGTATCCAACATTAAATCCTGATGGCTTAAATTCTTCTTTTAATATATCTATAGTTTTTATAGTTAACCTGTGCAGTGCTAAAACATCATCCTCAGATAAATCATGCAAATTTTCTATATGCTGTAAAGGAAATATCATGCAATGGCCGGGATTAAAAGGATATAAATTTACCGAGACAATAAATGTATCTGTACGATATATTTCAAGACTTACCACATCTTCTGAATGGTCACGTATTGCGCACAGTATACATGCATGCTTTTCATTTTTTTTACCAACATATTTGATTTTTTCGGTATTGAAAAGATACCAGCGTTTAAATCTTTCAAAATAACTGTCTGCCATAATTATATTTTTTTTACCTTGACTGGAAGTTTTTTTGTATCTTTGACCGCCTTCGTCTGACAAGAGCTATATATACTGTAAAAAGTATAATGACACCAATACTGAATGCACTGGTTAAAATATAAATGATGTCAAGACGCTTGATAGAAGCTATTTTACTTTGCAGCTCTTTGTCAAGATATTCTATCTCAACTTCAACTAACTTTTTGGTAAAATCTATTTCCTGTTGTGAAAAAACATGCACAAGCTGGTGAAAATAACTTTTAAGCTCATTATACCGCTTTGTCATGTCCTTACTTTCTACATTTTTTTCATTCATGTAATCAAGTGATTTTTCAATATCTTCAATATTTTTCTCAATTGATATAATTGAATTTACCAGATCACGTGAATATTCAACACTATGACAGCTTGAACATGTTTTACTGGTAATAATATGATACGTTGACTGCGCTACATTGTGGTCGCCATGGCAATCAACACAGTTTGGGCTGCCTATTTTTAAAACTGAATGATAGTGAGGACCTTTTTTTAGCTGTGCCAGTGCCTGATCATGGCAACCTTCTCTTCCGCAAAACTCTGGTATATCTTTCTTTGTTGGTTTTCCAATAAAATTTGCTTTTTTATCCTTTGCAGCTTTAGCATCATCTGCATCGGGATTTCCACCATGGCATACCTGGCATTCAAGATTACTTTTTGCATGTACGCTATTTTCCCATTCCAGAACTACCGCACGAGGTTTACCATTAAGCTTAATATGGCATTCTATACAGTAATTTTTTTTATGAGAGCTGTTGCCCATTGTCTTTTGAGCAAACGCACTATAAAAAGTTAAAAGTACAATAGCAAAAATTATAATAAAAGTACAACCTCGCTTCATAGGTTACCTCAAAGCACGTTTTATTGTATGCCTAATTCCTTTTTCGACACCCTGTACTCATTACACAAGTACAATCCCATAAACTTTCATGATAACCATAATAATGGTAATAGTAATGTTAGCATACACTCCTGCAATGATATCATCAATCATTATCCCAAGACCACCATGAAAATGCTCCAATGTGTGTATTGGGTAAGGTTTCATAATATCAAACAGTCTGAAAAAAAAGAAACCCAGAACTGCTGTGCTCCAGCTAAACGGATGAAACAGCATGGTAACCCAGAAACCAAGCATCTCATCAAGAACAACTTCCTGCGGGTCTTTTCGTGCAAAATAAATTTCCGCATCATCACCCAGTTTGATTGCAGGATAAGTTATAAGCGCCACAAGAACAACATTTGCTACAATCCCGTATTTACCAAAAAGCTGATGTAAAATTACATACAGCAGCAAAGCTAACATCGCACCAACAGTACCCGAACCCTTGGGGAAGTAGCCAGTATAAAGCCCTGTAAACAAAAACTCTTTCCAGTTCATATAAATTTATTTAGCATCCTTTTGTGTATATGGTGGTATAAATAAATGCCAGTTGGTTATAATGTATCGCAGTCCTGATAGAGCTGTTAAGAAGGTTACCACAGCCATAATAAGATAGGGGCATACTATAAGCCATTTATGAACTAAATTTGAATTAAGAATCTCAACAACAGTTTCAAGTTTCAGTGCGCTTAACTGATTGATTTCAAGTTGTACATTTTTTATGGAATTACGGACAATAAACACCATTATGATAACGATAATGCCAATCATCTGGAAGGCTGTTTTAAATTTACCTAACTTGCTGGTGCGCAACATTGACCCTTTTTTGATAGACAAATAGCGCATCAATGTTATCAAAAGGTCCCGCGCAATGATAACAATAACCATCCATAGCGGGATAAGTGGATCAAGGAATAAAAATGCAATGAGCGCCGAAATAACCAGAAACTTATCAGCCAGCGGGTCCAGAAATTTTCCTGTATCAGTTTCCTGGCGCAACCTGCGGGCTGTCCATCCATCTAAAAAGTCAGTAAGCGATGCTATGATAAAAATCAAGAGCGCCCAGATTCTATGTTCTACAGTTGGCGTAAAGATTAAATATAAGAATAATGGTATGAGTATTATCCGTGATAATGTTAATAAATTAGGTATATTCAAATTATTTCTCCTATACGGTCATATTCCAATGTGTCGGTTATCTTAGCTGTAACGATATCATTGACAGGTACGTTGTGTGCGGTCAAGAAAAAAATGCCGTCTATTTCAGGAGCATCGTACTGAGTTCTTCCAATATAATTATAATCATCCACTTTCTCTTCCACAAGCACCTGAACTGTAGTACCAATAGTTTCCCTTAACTTTTGTTGCGAAATTTCCTGCTGTAATTTCATCAGTGTATTGTAGCGCTTTTTCTTTGTTGACTTTTTCACCGTATCCCCTTTTGCAAATGCGCGTGTACCTTCCTCAGGTGAATACATAAACACACCAACTCTATCTAATTGTGCTTCTTTAATAAAGTCCATTAATAATTTGAAATCATTTTCATCTTCATCAGGAAATCCCACCATGATTGTGGAACGTATAGCTATATCAGGAATTGCTTTTCTCAATCCAGCAACAAGTTTCAAATAGCTGTCTGCATCACCTTTCCTGTTCATTGATTGCAAAACTTTTTTGCTTGCATGCTGAAAAGGAATATCAATGTAATGCACAACCTTTGGCACCGCTACCAGTGCCTCAATAAGCCTGTCGTCAATATGATCAGGATGGCAATACATAAGCCTGATCCAGAAATCACCATCCAGGTTATTTATCATGTGCAATATATCCCAGATTTTTTTATCATCATAGTGATATACTGCCGTATCCTGCGCCACTACAATGAGTTCTTTAACGCCATGGTTCAGCGCTTCACGAGCATCCGCCAAAATCATGGATGGCGGGAAAGCATTAAATCTGCCCCGTATCAGGGGAATAGCGCAGTAGCTGCAGAAATTGGAACACCCTTCTGCTATTTTAATATATGCATATGGAAGATTATCAATAAGCGGTTTTCTTTTCCGGGCGATAGTTCTTTTAATCAGTGCAATATTGAATAAGCGGGCAATTTCATCTACTAAAGAGCTATCGTACAAACCCCATACCAGATCTATTTCAGGTATTTCCTGCAGTATTTCCTGTTTATACCGCTGGGTGAGACAGCCCAACACAACCAATCGTTTTTTAAAGATCTTGGTTTGCTGTGATGTATAATCTAATGCATCAAGTATAGTTTCAACAGATTCTTTCTTTGCTGCTTCAATAAATCCACAGGTATTGATAAATAGTATATCCGCTTCATCAATCTCGCGTGCTTCCACAAAACCAGCGTTGTGCATATCAGCATTAAGATGCTCGGAATCCACCTCATTTTTTGGGCAGCCTAATGAAATAATATAGTATGAAATGTCCTCAGATGAAAACACATCACCAGTCTTTTACTTCAAGCTTGTATTTGTTGGGATCCTGCGGGTCTTTACGCCAGGTAATTACCTTATTGGCAACCTGACCAGGCAGGCCAAACATATAGTCCGTGCCATTAATTTTAACTTTGACGCCTCCAGCATTGCCTATCTTAACCTGGATAAATTCTGATGCTTCCCACCGTTCTTTTGTGCCAGCAGGCATCATGCCCCTGACGCGCTCATTGCCATCTAAATAAAGTTCAAAATATGTTTTCTGCACAAACTCGGCTTCAAATACTATTTTTAAATTTTTCTGGTCATGCGTGACCACTTCAGCAGGCGGTGTAACTGGAGTTGTTACAGTAACAGCTTCCTCAGGCTTCTCCTGCTCTACAGTAGCCAGTTGCACTTTGATTTTTGCCCTGTTTTCAGTCAAACCTTTTAACGTTAACATAATATTCCTGGAGGATTCCATTGGGCTGCATATCACAGGCTTTTCCATTTCCAGAACATATTTCTTTGAATCAGGTAAAAACTCAACTATCACTGAATTATCTTTAATATCACTTAATACAAATAAAATTTCTTTATTGTCTACCAGAAACTGGCATGCCTCATCATTATATAACAGCACAATTCCACTATCATTGGTGAGCTGTAACGGCCATATGTTTTTAATGGCAATCTTTTTGCCCTGGGTTCGGTAATATTCCTCCTGAATTGCCTTAATGGAATCATCACTTCCTACATGTACATCCGAAGTAATAAGGCTTATAAACAGTGAAATAACAATAAGGACAGCAATACCAATACCTGCAACATATAAGATATTACGATACTGCTGAGCATACATTCGTAACTGAGCAACTATTGATAAACCAGTAGGCCTGGTTAACTCTTCAAGTGGTGTTGAACTTTCGCCAATCTTATATCCTTTATATGCCTGAATTAACTCATCAGCATCCAATTTAAGGTATTCAGCATACGAACGTAAAAAACCCAGCAGGTATGTTTCACTGGGAAATTTGTCAAAATCTTCATTTTCAAGTGCTTCCAGATATTTAACAACAATATTAGTATCTTTGGATACATCCTTTAACGTTAAACGTTTAGCTTCACGTGCATTGCGTAATGTTTCACCAATTCCTGCCACCATACGTTATTCCTCTGCCAACATTGGATTTTTAATTATTCTGGCGTTTGAAGGAGGATCAAATTTAAAAAAACCTTTTTTTAAATCTACTTTAGTATTTATGTTTTTGAGTTCAATTGTAATGTTTTTGCCATTTGCTGTTTCACCAGCAGCTTTTGTTATAAAATACTGTTCGTTAACCCACAGTTTCATAGTTCTGAATCCGCTTCGTGTTTCCTTTTGTTTTAAGAATAACACATAATATTTATTGTTGTTTTCCACACGTGGCTGTTCTTTGCCGTCAAATTTATAATGATATTTTGAAAAAAGCCTGTTTAAACCTGAACCGGTACCAATTGCAAACATTGAACTGTTTAAATCCTGCTCAGCAACCACATTGATGGAAGGAATATAAATCCACACCTGTTTGCCATCTGAAACAACTTTCTGACCATATGGCACATCAAAATCTATTCTGAGATAATGCGGCGACATATACCATAGGGTACCGCTCTGACTTTGAGGCTTTCCCATTTTATCCGAAATCATAACAAAATTTGCCTGGTAGCTTTCAACATCCGAAAAGGTTTTCTTTATCTGCTTGACAATATCATTGACTGTCACAAAATCAAATTTATAGGAATATCCTGTCATAACACACAGTAATACAATTACTTGAGCTATCGCCAAATATAATAATTTTTTGTTACGTATACCCAACATAGTGCCCCGTACAAATTTCTATTTAAACTGATAATGCATACACTTTTTTGAAAACAACATGAAAAGAATGTTTGCCGTTTAACATTGCATAGACATATTTTTTACAATATATATGCGGTTGTCAAACTAAAAAGCTTTTTCAAAAAGTCAATACAAAAAATCAAAAAGATTTTGAGCTTAAAAATTTTATATTTTTTTTGTGTAGACAAAATTGTGCTATAAACATACTATTTAATTAACCTGATATTTGAGGAAATATAACATGGATACAATAAAACAACCCGGCAAACAACCCAAAGAAAAGCAACATCCAGAAACCATCGTCTCACAGTGGAATAATTTTAAACTTTTAGAATCACAGCACATTTATTTCTCTGTAGGCAAGGCCACTATCAAACATATACTTATCAAAAGAGAACCACTGATTGGCGCATGAGTATATTACTCTTTTAAAACATTTTGGATTACTAATTCTTATTGCTTTATTTAATGAACTTTACCGACACATTAAAACACATTACAGTTTTTCTATACTTTATTTTAACTCAAATCATTTATAAACCTTTAAAAATATTTATTTAATAAATATATATTTTGTTTTTGCATTATATATGAAATACCTTTAGACTGCTATTCATTAAAAAATAATTTAAATATCGAGGAGGCTACTATATGGCCGGTAAATTTGAAGTTTACAAAGATAAAGGGGGAATGTACCGATTCCGTCTTAAAGCGGGTAATGGTCAGGTTATACTGACAGGTGAAGGATATAATTCAAAAAGTTCCTGTCTTGACGGTATTGAATCAGTAAAGAAAAATTCAAAAAAAGATTCGTCGTTTGAAATTTATCAGGATAAAAAAGGCGAGTACCGTTTCAGACTTAAAGCAACAAATGGGGAAACAATTGGCCATGGTGAAGGCTACAGCAAAAGAAGCGGATGTACGCGAGGGATTGAATCAATTAGAAAGAATGTTGCCAATGCAAAAATTGTAGAAATTTAAATTTGTATCAATAGTATTTATACATAGTATTCAACACCATAATTACTATCAATATGATTATACAAGTAAGGAGGTGTATTTTTGTTACAATAAGCATCAAAAAATAATTTACTTGCAAAAGTTTTGTATCTTTTGTAAACTTTCCCATAAAGATTGGCATGTATCAGGGAAACATATCATGATTAAAAAATTCATAAAGTACTATATAATTTTATTTCTCTTATTGCAATCAGCATGGGCACAACTTACCACCACAATAATAGAAGAAAACAGAGAATTCTGGACTGCATTGATTCAAAACATAACACTGGCAAATAAAAACCTTCTTTACGCCAGTTATGTTGCCTATAAAGACAAACTATACGATTTGTCAATTGACTCATTTCAGGAATGCATAACTCAGAATACTGATAATCAGGTTATTCAAGGTATTGCTAATTATTATATTGGAAAAAATTTTTATAATTTAGGTGAATATAAAAAAGCAGTGTTATATTTTTTGGCCACCGAGCGCTATACAATGGATCAATACACGTATATAAAGGCAGCAGCACTGATAAATGCATCAGTTTGTTACATCCAGCTTAATGATACAGTAATGGCAAAAACCTATTTGCAAAAATCCATGCAATATGATACAGAAGGTTCATACAAAACTACCATTGAAACACTCATGCAATCACTGAAAAATAATTAAATGATAGTATATTCCCTGCTGTTGCAGTTGTACAAATATTTCTGGTGATAATTAAACCTTATAATACTCTTTATACCATAGTACAAATTTATGCAACCCCTCTTCTATTGTAGTTATTGGTCTATAGCCTACTGCTTCAGTAAGTTCATCAATATCAGCAAATGTAGCAAGCACATCACCCGGTTGCATGGGTAAAAAATTTATCATAGCCTTTTTACCTGTTTCCTGTTCCAAAATCGTTATGAAATGCATCAACGAAACGGGTTTATTGTTTCCAATGTTATAAATTTTGTAAGGTGCACTGCTTGAAGCAGGATCAGGATGCATGGTATCAAAATCAGGTTGACCTTGTGGTATTTTGAAGGTTATTCGGTATATACCTTCAACAATATCATCAATAAAGGTAAAATCACGTTCCATATCACCAAAGTTATATACATCAATGGGCTTATTTTCAAAGATTGCTTTTGTAAATTTGAAATATGCCATATCGGGCCTGCCCCATGGACCATATACGGTAAAAAAGCGCAACCCGCTTGATGGGATTGAATATAAATGTGAGTAGCAATGTGCAAAAAGTTCATTTGACTTTTTAGTTGCAGCATACAATGAAACCGGATGATCAACATTGTCATGTACCGAAAACGGAACACACGAATTCATACCATACACCGAACTTGATGACGCATACACAAGGTGCTTAACAGAATAGTGCCTGCAACATTCAAGTATATTCATAAATCCAACAATATTGCTGTGAACATAATCAAACGGATGTTCCAGACTATAGCGCACACCTGCCTGCGCAGCTAAATGTACTACGCAGTCACATGTATGTTTTTTAAATATGTTCGATAGTTCCTGATAATTGGCTATATCGCTTTGATAAAAGATATAATTATCATTTTGCTTCAAAATATTATTACGCGCCTCTTTGAGCGATACATCATAATAACTGTTCAAGTTATCAATACCAATAACAGTATGCCCTTCCTGTAAAAATCGCAATGCAGTATAAAAACCAATAAACCCTGCTGTACCAGTTATAAGAATGTTCATGCAATGTTACCTCTAAAATACTAGTTTACAATATTGTACTTAAAAAAAAGTGATTGACATAACTTTAAATTTGTAATATTTTCAATTACATCCATCCAGCTTCAAGAAATTTTTTAGATGAGGTCCCGTATGAATAAAATAGTAACGTTCATTATTCTTTTTCTAAGTCAACCATTATTTGCTCAGGAACTATCGCCCAATTCATCCAATTTATGGACTACCTTTAAGCAGGGTGGAATTCTGATGTGGCCTATACTGTTTTTAGGTATAGTAGGTTTAACCATTATTATAGAACGTTCTTTATTTTATTTCAAAATCAAAATATGGGATACAGTACATATTGAAAATAAATTGAACGAATTACTCAATCAAAACACATACAGGTTCCGTGAAGAAGCAATAGATGACCTTGAAAAAAATATGCAGATTTATTATAATGAGCTGGAAAAAGGACTGGTACTGCTTAATGCTGTGGGTAATTTATCACCAATCATTGGATTTTTTGGTACCGTGCAGGGGATGATTGCAGCATTTGCTTCAATTGCAGCAGCAACAACAGTTAACGCAAAAGTGGTTGCTGTTGGTATACAGATTGCCCTTATTACAACTGCAGGCGGATTATCCGTAGCTGTACCCACATTAGCATTTTACCATTTCTATGTACACATCTTACAAAACATATACGCTAAAACATCTGAACTTATTATCCTTAAAACAAAACAATTGCCACGATATTCGCAGATTGAAAATACTACAACACTGGAAGGTGTATAATGTACTGGTTGGGGCGTAAAAACAAACCACAGCAAAATCAATCACGGCTCATTGAGTTTGATACAACGCCAATTGCAGATTTATCGTTTAACCTTTTGATATTTTTTATTGTCACCGCTTCATTTATTATGCGCCAGGGAGTATTCTTAAGCCTTCCATCGTTAAGTGCCGGAACGGTAAAAGTTGAACCATCGCAGGTTATTGAAATTTATCCTCAGGATAACGGATTTATTGCCGATGGGAAAACGTTAGGCAGAAAAGAACTTTTGCAGTACTTAACGGTACGCAAAATGCAAACAAATGAACCTGTATCAATTATTTACATGAAGCCCACTGTCAAATATGAAAGACTTGTAGATACTCTCAGTGCCATTCGTGAAAGCGGTTTATCCAGAATATCATTAAAATATAATGAAAGGTAAGTATGGTACAAAGCCCCTTTTTAAAAAAATTGCGTCCGTTTTCCCTGGGAGCTTCAGCAGCTGATATGGCCATGCTGCTTTTGGTATTTTTTATGGCAACAACCTCAACAGAGCCGCCAAAAGGCGTAACCGTTGAATTACCGCAGGCTGTAACACAAGGAGCCGAACAGGATAGTATTTATATCTCCATATCAAAGGAAGGCGATTTGTATTTTGACGGCAAAGCATCATCCATTAATGATATCAAAGACCAGTTAGCAATACGCCAGAATGAAAAGGACAGGATAGTTTCAATAACAGCGGATAGAGATTTGCCATATTCAGCTGTTGCCAATGTTATTAATATATTGAGGCAATATGACTTTCTCAATGTTGTATTTATATCTCAGCCACGGGAAGAACAATAATGCCATTTTGTAAAACATATTATTCAATACTGCAGCATATATCCCTATTTCAACAGCAACATCCCTATATTTTTTCATTTATTATTTCATCAAGCATAGCAGCATTCACCCTTTTTTTTACAGCGCCAATCTATGTTGCCGATATGCCTGAAGCAGCTGACAGCCTGGAATTTATCAATATTGAAACCGCTACCGCACAATCAAAGCGAATAGCAACAAAAGAAATATCAACCACCATAGGGCAGGCAACTCCATCAGCAACTGATAGAGCTTTAGGTCTTTCAGATGAATCTGAAGTCTTTGATATTTCATTTTATCCCAACATCGTCCCTCCCAGGCCTATTGGAGCTTTAAAGAAAATTTACCCCCAGTCAGCACGTGAAAAGAATGTTGAAGCAAATGTAAACGTTGAAATACTCATAGCTCCAGATGGCAAAGTTTCCGCTGTCCAGATACTATCGATACGTCTATCAAAAGATCTCCCGCCGGAGCAATTCAACGTATTGAGCAAAGAATTTTCAAAAGCTGCATATTCAATACTAACACAGGCACGTTTTACGCCACCCATTATTAATGGGCAGCGTGTGGCAATAAAAATGGAATTACCAATGCAATTTAAACTGGAATAAGGTATGATTACAATCAGGAAAAAAATAATATTAATATGGGCAATAGTTACCTGTATAAGTAGCATTGCCATGGGACAAAATCAATATGCCATACAGGGAACAATCTATTCACAAGCCACCAAAAAACCAGTGGATTTTGCAACTATAGCCATACCTGAAATTAAACAGAAGTTTTATACAAAAGCAGATGGCTCATATAGCATACTGGTAGAAAAACCCGGCACCTACACACTGATAATATCATCGTCTGGTTTTAAACCTTTGACCTTTACTGTTGCAATAAACGGTGTTATTCAAAAAGATATTGTGCTTAAACCTATAGCAATCAAAGGTGCCGCCTTAACTATTACCGGCGAGCGCGATATACAAAAAGTATCACGGTATACACTAACCGTAAAGGATTTAAAAGCAGTACCTGCATCATTTGGCGATTCTTTAAATGCATTGACATCCTTGCCTGGTGTTATACGCACCAGTGGTTTTTTTGGACCTCTGGTTATCCGCGGTGCTGATCCCAGCTTTAATGGTTATTTCATTGATGATATACCCGTTTATAATCCGCAACATTTTGGAGCCATACATTCTATTATCAATAATGACCTGATGAGTGAAATTGACCTGTATTCTTCAAGTTTTCCATCTCCGTATGCAAATTCCATCGGTGCTGTCATATCAATAAACACAGTTGACACGGTCAAAGAGTTTGGCGGCTCCACTGATGTTGGATTAATATCATCAAATATACTGATCAAATCACCAGTAACACAATATAATAAAGAAACAGGTCAGGAAGAAACCAAAGGTTACTGGATAGTATCCGGACGCTATGCATATTTATCGTTATTTGTACCTGCAATATACAAATTGCTCACCGGCGATGAGATTGAATCAGTACCTGAATACTGGGATTACCAGTTCAAAGGGAAATATTATTTTACAAAAACACAATCAATAACATTCTTGTTTTTTGGCGCATATGATTATATAAAATTCATCAATGAATCAACCCCTCCAGAAGAAGTTGATCCCCTGCTTGCTTCGTTTGAATTTAAAAATAATCTGGGTTCACATGCGCTTGGTGTATATTACCGGTGGCAGCCTGTAAGCCGCTTTGAAAACACAATTGTTATGTTTGGCTCATTAACTAACAGTTATAATTACCTCAATATCCCATCTGTTGATGCTGCTGACTGGATAAAAGACCTGCATGTTACCTCTAAACCATATATTTATGGTGTAAAAGAAAAAATTAGGCTGGAATGGTGGAAGGATCATGCTCAGTTCCGCGGAGCCTTAGAATACACATTATACCATTTTACAAATGATGGCTATACGCTGGTTCTTAATGCACCATTATACAATATCCCTGACTTTGGTGATCCCAATTTAGCCACCAGGATTCCATTGGGACAGAAATTCAATAATCATGTACTGGGAGCTTATGCAGAGCAAAAATTTATATTTGGTGGGCTGACACTTCTTCCTGGAATACGTGCTGACTATCTGACACACACAAAACAGCAAACTGTGGATCCTCGTTTTATGGCAAGCTACGAATTCCCCACACAAACCACCGTATCGTATGCTACAGGAAAATATTCAGGCTTTATTCAGACAAATTCCAATCTATTTAACTATCAGCCCAATTTAGCAGGTGCAGGTGATGAATACAAGCCTCAAGGTGCATATCATAATGCAATAAGCATTGAACAGAAACTATCGCTTGTAACAATAAAGGCAGAAGGTTTTTATAATCATTTTAAGAACCTGTATCAGGATGACCCTGTAAAAGATACCAACGGTAATGTAATTCAGGAAGGGAAAAGCAGCGGACAACTGCAGGCACATGGTTTTGAATTACTGATACGCATTGACCAGGAAGAAAATGCTGGCGGTTTCTTTGGATGGGTTGATTACACTTACACCAGGTCAAAGTTTAAAACCGGTGCATCAATAGATCCCAACAGAGACAAATGGTTTCCATTTGCCTATGAGCAGCCACATTCATTAAAAATGGTAGCTGGCTATACGTTAGGGAAACATACCATCAGTGCACGTTTTCAGGCTTACAGTGGATTTCCCTATACACCAGTTACTGGTTCCGATGAAAGCCCAGATAACTCGGGGCGATATGTTCCGGTCTATGATTATTCACAACTTCATTCAAAACGATTTCCGTGGGAACACCGTTTGGATATTCGCTACAGCCATAAAACCAACCATGAATGGGGTTATGTTTCATGGTATATTGAAGTCATTAACATTTACAACTATAAGCCTAAAAATGATTTAGCATGGAATTATTATAAACAATATGGTGAGGATAATCCAAAACTAAAATCCCAGGAGGGATTAAATTTAATTCCCAACTTTGGTGTTGAAGTTAAATTTTAAATTTTAAATTATTGTATAATCAACCAATTCCCTGTTCCAATGTGGCCGGTTAATATATACTATTTTATAGGAGGAAGTTATGAAAGAAATTGTACCCATAGTAATCATAATGATAACTATAGCCTTTTTAGATGGCTGTGTAACACCAATGGGCATGACATCATCATCAACACCACTTCACAACCAAACAATCGTTGAAAACTTAGGCCAGGCTGAGGGTAATGACTGGTCATGGTCGCTTTTGGGGCTGTGGTCTGTAGGCAGGCCTGATATGGATAAGGCAATCAATGAAGCAATAGCATCAAAAAATGGTGATGCATTAATAAACGTGCGCTGGTATGAAAAAAATTATTATTTTGTTCTTTTCAGTGTTACAAAAGTTATTGTTACCGGCCAGGTAATTAAAACAATACCTGCTGAAGCAAAAGAACAAATAAAGCAAAAGAGGTAGCTATGCGACAGTTCCTATGGATTGTTCTTTGCATCACAATTTTTTTCCCCGGCTGTATCACCATTATGCACGTTGCAGGATATGAACCAAATGTGCGCCCATTAAAAGACATTTCATACCAGGTGGTTGGTGAAGCTGAATCATTTACCAGCAACTTTAATCTTCTATGGCTGTTTAATGTTACACCGCCAGCCAGTTTTGATAGAGCTGTCTCGGATGCCATTAATCAAAAAAACGGCGATGACCTGATTAATGTATCCTGGTATATTGAACGACAGTACTGGATTCTTGGGACCATTAATGTAATTCATATAAGAGGCAAAGTTATTAAATACAAAGAATAGAAGTTACGGCGCCTCAATAATAGTATCGCTGGTATGGTAGGCATTCTTTTTTGCGTTGCCAAATAAACGAACAGCCCAGTACACATACCATGCTCTGAATTTATTCATACCATCCTGTACGCAGATATCGTGTAATAGTCTGTCGGCATAGTCTTTATATGAGTACGGTAATTTTTCTTCACGTATGAGCTGATACAGTGCATCATGAACCAAGCTTCCACGCATAAATGTTTTTGTATCGATTGTTGGACCGCTTGGTCCATCCCAGGCATATCCTTTATATATCTGTAATGTTCCATCCTGAAATAAATCTATAAAATTAGTAACTCCCACAATGCTACCCGGATGAATGCCGGTGTTAAACGCATAATCTTCCATAAGCTGATATTTATATTTACGTAATGTGCGATACTTGATGTTATTCATACAATCCTCCAAATAGTTTAATACCTTTATATAGTGGAGAGCCCTTTAATTTTTACTATGATTTTACAATAAGTCAAGAGTATAGTTAAGCGATAGTTGTAATGAATACGTTTCATAACGTAATCCTGCACCGCCATTATACACTTCTGATTTTATTCCTGTTGAAGTATTGATATAATACGTATCACCCTTCTGTTCAGGTACATATTCATATAATAAAGTAAGCCCAATCTTTATGGTATCATTCAGAGACAGAAAACATCCTGCATAAGCATGTAAAGAGGTAATTCCGTCATAGTTAGCATAAAAATCAATATCATCACCTGGATTGCGGTGCACATGATTGTCTATGTCTTCAGCAAATGCAAATAAACTAATCGATATTCCAGCCAGAATTCCTATTGTTTCTGTAACATTAATTTCTGATGACAATGCTATGAATGGGATATAATATCGCTGTTCATAAATGATTCCAACTCCATATACAGGTACCTTTGGAGAACCCGGCGGATATTCCAGATAGCCATCCCTGGCAGACATCTTAATAGATTTATATAAAAACCCTGTATATGGCTTTAAGCTTATAAAATCATTAATTTTACCTTTAAAACCAATGTTACCATTATATGAGGCATATCGTTCAAGATAATTATCATGTTTTGAATAATGTGTTTTTACTGAAGGATTATTATCATCCACCCAGTCTGAATCATCAATTGTCCCAATTTTATCATTCATGCCATTGTGCACCTGAATCTCTGCAAAAAACGCGTCATACCATAGAGCAACTGAAAAGTGATAATACCATACATAATCTATGTTCCAGTTTAATCTGCTTAGCAGGCGATTATTGTCATATACATATTCACTTATCGTTCCCTGTGAAAAGCCTGCACCTGTATTAATTTCCAGATAAGCAGTTTGAGCATAGCTTATAGAATTAATACTAATTAAAATAACAATAGATAAAAAAAAACTCAGTTTATGTATAGAAATAACATTCACAATTTACTTTTTGTATTAGCTCAATCTTTGCAGAATCCTGCAATGCTTAGAGTGTTATTGATCTATAAGAATGAAAATATTGTTAGGTAACTGCTCATAACAGCATTACGCCTTTGTTAAAAAATCCAATGCTGCCGGGAAAAGCTGAATAAATAATTCCTTCCCAGAATAACAGATTGTTTCTCCATCACAATGTACAGGCAAGCTACCTTTCTCGGCAACAACTTCAATCTTTGTAGTTCTGTCCTGCATTACTTCTTTACGTTTTGCCTGTGTGCCACGTATAAAATAAGGTATCATGCCAAAAATTTTAAACTGATTCATAGAACGCACCATGCATAAATCAAGTAAACCATCAAAAGGGCTGCCATCCGGAGCAAAATGGAATCCACCACCCATACGCTTACCATTCATTATGGAAACCTGCAAAGCATCCATAATAGTTTCCTTGCTGTTATAGGTCATACGTACTCGTGGTGCTTTATAATATATAAATATTGTCTGCACAGCAGCAATCAGATATACCATCATACCACGCAAAAATCGTATCCTGCTAGCAACGAATCCGGTCGTAGCATCAAAACCTATACCGATGCCATTTCCAAAATATCTGCCTTCAGGATAATCTCCACCTTTAATGAAACCAACATCAATCTTTTGTACATTGAAGTCTGCTATTATCTTTATACACTCATCTATATCATTGGGCAATCCCATCCCATAGGCAAAATCATTTCCTGTTCCTACCGGAACCTGACCCATGGCTGTTTTATTATAACCCTTGTTACGTGCTTTCATCAATCCATTTAACACTTCATTGGCAGTACCATCACCACTGGCCACCACAACAGCACGGTAACTTTTTTTAGCAGCATCTTCAGCTAATTCAGCTGCATGCCATACTCTTTCCGTTAAAGCAATATCATACTTTATATTTAAGGTGTTAAAATCGTTTTCAATCCTTTCTACGGACCTGAGTGCCTTCCCCCTGCCAGCTATAGGATTTACTATAAGCAAAATGGTATCTTTTTTAGTCATTAAATCTCCTGATATTTGAGCAAAAATTTGTGAAGATTTTATACAGATTTATATTTTTGTCAATACTATTTTTTTAAAACGCTACCTGGTACTGTTTTAGTGTGTATGCTTTGCACATTTATTTTTACGTTGTCAAATCGTGTTGATGCAACAATGAGTATAAGAGATTTCTTTCTTATTGCTATCGTTGCTTATATCATTATCCATCTTCCTTCAATGGAATACTATTTTCGATATTATATATAAATTCCTTTACCTTTTGCTCAATGGCATCTCGTAGTTTGCGTGTCTTTTCAAGTTTTTCTTCTTTTGTTCCAGAAAAAGTAGAAGGATCTTCAAATAACCAATTAAGTCTTTTTGTAACACCTGGGAAGATTGGACATCGTTCAGAAGCTTCTTTATTACAAACAGCTATTACATATGAAAACATCAGGTTTTGTTTGTACAATTCAAATACACTTTTGGTTTTGTTACTGGATATATCTATCCCTTTTTCTTTCATAACTTCAACCACTATAGGATTTAGATTTCCCGGTTCAAAACCTGCACTTATTACGTCAAATGTATCATTTGCATATTTTTTTAAAAAAGCCTCAGCCATCTGGCTCCTGGCTGAATTATGTACACATACAAAAAGTACGCGTATTTTTTTCATAATTTATAATCTCCTTAAGGCAAATTGTTGTTTTACTTTTTATATGTTTTTAATTTTTTTAAAGGTACTATAAAAAAATAATAATTTTTTTATTAAAATAATAAAAATACATGTTCAACACCTTTTCATATAGAAAAAAGCTTGCTTTGTATTTCAAAATTAAACGTGCACAATCACTACACAGCAGATGTATTTGATACTTGATTTTTATTATTTAAAAATTTTGCTATATTGAAAGGCTGTTTTTAATTGCATTAAACAGTTCTTCTAAATCAAACGGCTTCAGCAGCACATAATCAACTATACCAATATAATTATTATTCATTGCTAAATAATTTCCTGACACAATAATTATATTTGGTCTGTTATTCATATACTGAACTTTCTTCAATATATCCCATACCGTCATATCGGGCAGATGTACATCAAGCAATGCAAGATCTACGGTTTGATTATCAAGATAATATAGTCCTTCGGCACCATTTCCAGCATATACTACTTCAGCATTTTTGGATATCAGTGCCCTTTGTAAAATGGTAGGAAATTCAGGATCATCTTCAACAATCAAAATCTTTTTACCTGAAAAATCATATTCTGTATAATTTACCGCAACTTCAGAAGCAACTTTATCATCAGTGTTAACCGGCAATTGAATTGTGAATACAGTACCCTTGCCAGCTGTGCTTTCTACTGCTATTGTGCCACCATGTTCCTCAATAATACCCAATGCAACAGAAAGCCCCAGTCCTGTACCAGGTATATTAGAATGCCCCAACGGGCCTTTAGTGGTAAAAAACGGCTCAAATATCCTCTGTATATGTTCTTCTTTTATCCCACATCCTGTATCTTTGATAGTTATAGAAACATAGTTATCATCCAGGCAGGTAACAATTTCTAATTTTTTCTTTTCTGTATCAATCATTGCATCACGTGCATTTAAAAAGATATTCATAAAAGCCAATGTGATTTTATTAGCATCTAAAAATAATTCTGGCAGCCTGTCTTTATGAATGACATCAATAGTGATTCCAGCATCCATAAACTGTGGTTTTATGATACTTATACAATCATTGACTATGTCTTCAATATTAACCAGCATCTGCTTTGAAGGTTTTCGGTGGGCTAACATCGATAACTGATCAATAAGATGTGTGGCCCGTTTGACTATCTTCAATATTGTTTTAAGATCTTTTACCCCAGCTGAAGATAATTCTTCCTGTGAAAGCAGTAATTCAACAATACCCTGAATACCTGCATTCATATTATTAAATTCATGGGCAATACCCGATGCCAGCGTTGAAATAGTCATGTTTTTTTCAAGCATTACCAGATTTTGTCTGTTCTGTATATCATTATCAGTTAAAATATGAAAGAATAGAATATCATGTGCAGTTTGTACGGGAATGATACATAGTTCCATCTGTTCTTTTACTGTATTCAGTATCATTACCTGCTTACATCGCTGGCTATCAGTTGGAATTTTGTAATCAGCAGCATCAACAGGACAGGTACATGATTTTTGGCACTCGGGGAATATTTCTTTGCAGGATTTTCCAATTATATCAAGAGAATGGAATAAACGCTTTGCATGATTATTGATATCAATAATGTGCTTTGAAGCATCAACCACAAAAACAGGCGCCTGTATGGTATCAAGGAGCGTATTATATTCCAAACTGACAGGATTATCCATAGTAACAATTACCCGCTGGCATTTTTTTTAAGCCCTGTTATTAACTAATCAAATTTTAATAGTTATATTCTATAACAAAAATAGTACATTTTTATCATATTATCAAAATTTAAATATAAATATACTATATGTTTGCGGTAGTCAAAATATTTTTGAAGAAAAGATTATTTTATTTATATATAATACTATATAGCAAATATATTACATTATTGACACCAAAACATTATTATGATGTAAAGAATGTCATGAAAAATAAACCCATAATTGGAATAGCTGGCGCAGGTGCAATGGGATCCCTGTTTGCATTTTTTCTGCATGACAGGTATACCATACTGTTGTATGATAGTAATCTCGATACAGTTAATGCAATAAAACACGGGCTGTCCGTTGAAATAAATTCTGCACAGCAAACTTTTTATCCCATTATAAGCAATGATCCTGCAATTTTTACTTCAGCTGATATCATCTTTTTGTTCATTAAAAGTTTTGCCACTGAAAATGCAATTCGTACCATTCAACCTTACGTTAAGTCCAATGCAATCATTGTAACACTGCAAAATGGCATTGGAAATGTTGAGCTGATTTCATCTATGATTGACAACCCGTTAGTCTACGGAACCACCACAATTGGCGCCACAAAGCTTTCACCTTCAAGTGTACGTTTTGGCGGAACAGGTTCCATCGTCATTGGCAGCGATAGTTACCGTCATTGTTCCGCTGTGCATTCATTGCTGCAAAAAGCTAACCTGACAGTAACTATCGCACCTGACCCCAAAAAAGCTATATGGGAAAAAGCTATCATCAATGCAGCAATAAATCCATTGGGGGCATTGCTGGAAGTACCCAATGGCAAACTCATAGAAAACAAAAATACACTGAATATAATGATAGGTATTATACAGGAAGCATGCCTGGCAGCACAGGCTTACGGTATTTTTATAGATAGTAACCATATGACTGAAAAAACAGTAACAGTATGCAAAAATACACAGAATAATTTTTGTTCTATGCTGCAGGATATACTTGCTAAACGAAAAACCGAAATTGATTTTATTAATGGTTCTATCATTAACATTGCCAAGCAATATAGCCTGCTTACACCCTATAATACAACAGTTTATAAACTTATTAAATATAAAGAATCACAATTAATATAAATTCTACATTTAAAATTAAATCTTGACAAACATAGAACAAATTTTAAAATTTTATAAAATTTAATTCAAGAGGTGTGATATGGGTGAAGTTACACAAAAAAAATGTCATTATACTGTTGAAAATGGTATTGCTCTGTTAACTATTGATAATCCACCAATGAATGCACTGAATCATGTTGTTTTAAAAGACATGCGGGAAGCAATTGGACAGCTCATTGAAAATGATTCAGCAAGGGTTGTTATTGTTACCGGTGCCGGGAAAGCGTTTGTTGCAGGTGCGGATATTAATGAAATTAAAAAACAGAATACCAGGGAAGATGGCGCAAATTTTCTTAAAAACGGCCAGGACGTGTTGAACATCATTGAAAATTCTGATAAACCGTTTATTGCAGCTATTAACGGCTACTGCCTGGGTGGTGGACTTGAATTAGCGCTTGCATGCCATATACGATTAGCTGACGAATCGGCTCAGCTGGGTTTACCCGAAATTAAATTAGGCATTATTCCTGGATATGGTGGAACGCAACGAAGTACACGTCTCTTTGGCAAAGGTGCTGCTTACGAACTTATTTTATCAGGAAATTTTATAAGCGGAAAACAGGCCGAAATGTACAGGATTGTTAACCGTGCAACTGAAAAAGGCAAAGTTGTTGACGAAGCAAAAGAATTAGCCAAAGCTATAGCTGCCAGAAGCAGGCTGGCAATAAAAGCTGCTATGCAGGCAATAGCTAAAGGATCAACCATGGAGTTTTATACTGCGCTTACATTGGAACGCGAACTGTTTGGACAATTATGCGAAACTGAAGATAAAAAGGAAGGAATATCTGCCTTTCTTGAAAAGCGTGAGCCAAAATTCAAAGATAAGTGAAAGGATGCCCAATAATAAAATTCTAATTCGTAAAGCCCAGTATGAAGACATTGAAAACATTGCAGAACTGGATGCATATGTTTTTTATGAAAATGCATGGTCAACTGAAAGCTTTACCCGTGAATTAGATTTACATTTTTCACAACTATTTGTTGCTGAGATTGACAATAAATTTGCCGGATTTGTACTTGCATGGTTTATTGCGGACGAAGTTCAATTGCTGCGCATTGCAGTTTTACCCATTTTTCAGCGATATAAAGTTGGGACACTGCTTGTCCAGCATGTCATTAACCATGCAAAAAAGCAAAATAAGATTGAGCTTGAAGTTGCTGATACCAATACCAGTGCTATAAAGTTTTACACATCGTTGGGATTTTACTCCGTTGGCTTCAGAAAGAATTATTACCGTTTTGATAATGCTATTTTGATGGAAAAGATTATACATCATGAAAATTAATACCATCCGTTTTGTTACCAGTGCCCGTATTCCATCTCAGTATCCAAACTATACTTTCCCTGAATTTGCCTTCATTGGCAGATCTAATGTTGGCAAATCTTCCCTGATTAATACAGTTCTGGGTAGAAAAAATATTGCCAAAACCGGAAGTAAACCCGGAGTAACACAAACACTTAATTTCTTTTGCATTAATGAAAAATTAAGCTTTGCCGACTGTCCTGGATTTGGTTATGCAAGAGTTTCACATGACAGGCGGCTGGAATTCATAGACATGATTCATACATATTTTAGTTCACGACCCAACCTTAAGCTTGTGTTTCTCCTTATAGATATCAGGCGTGAACCAGATAAAAGTGAACAAGATATCATTACAAAAGCTTTAAACAATAATATCAATGTAATGATTATTGCTACAAAATGTGATAAAGTTTCAAAAATTGAAATGAATAACGGTATCTTGAGGATTTGCTCCAGCCTGAATATCAATAAAGAATATATAGTTCCCACATCTGCCAAAACAGGATTGGGTAAAAATATAATTTTAGCAATGATACAGGATTACTGTAAATAATCATTATAATTGAGTCATTAAATACATAACCCGGCTTGCTTTTTCTTTTGGCATCAGCGACAGCAAGTACGTTGATATACTCATCCTGCCTTCCTTTGCAGCATTCTGGTCAATCTGACGCAACACATCTATAATAAGGGTTTCTTCCCACTGAACCATTATATCAACAGCATCCTGCGGTGGAATGCTTTCAATTTTTTTGGCAAGGTCCATAACATTCTTTTTATAGCCTGAATATTTTTTCTTTTCAAGCTCCAATGCTTTTTTTTCCTGATCAAGCCCCTTCTGCAATTGTTCAAGTTTTTCTTTCTCTTTTGCAATAATCTTCTCGGCTTCAACTATCTTTGCTTCTCGTTTATCTAAGTCTTCTATTCTTTGCAACAGCTTATCTTTTTCCTTTTCAAATTCTTCCCTCTCAATAAGTGATGGCTCATCATCTGCGGCATCCACAACAGAAGGCGATTCCTTTGCAATATATTGATGATACATTCTTCCAATATTAATTAAGCCAATATAATCCAACCAGAATAATCCTACAATAATGATAAATAAAATCATAATTATCAGATATATTACTTTTGTTGAATTGGATAGTAGTTTCATGGTATTAACCTCTTATGGTTTACTTACTTCACCATTATTCCTCAATATTAAATATTTTGCCGTTGCTGGTATACTGAGTGATAGCCTTTTGCAACAGGTTTTGGATCTGCTGAACATCAAGCGTTTCATTAGTACCATCTTTCTTTGCATTAATCACATTCTTCAGTATTTCTTCTGTGATTTTTATAGTAGCAGTATTATTCTTCTTGGTTTCATTGGTTTCCTGTACACTATCTGTTGCTTTGCTGGCTTCAGCAGCTTTACTATTGGTCATAATTATACTGATAGAAGGTGATACTTTTGCATACGTATTTTGAATAGTCTTGAACCTGTTTTTAATTTCTTTTATTCTATCCTGAACCTGCTTTATGCTGTTAATGTCCATTGACAATACCTCACACATTATTATACATTCTTTGATTCAGATCGTCTAATTCCTTTCCCATTTCTCTGTTATACTGATACATATATTCTTCATATTTCTTTTCCTTTAAACGTTCCACCACTTTCCTTTCCTTTGATGCCTGTATTAACTGCTGGCGCACCTTTTCAATTTCAGGCTGCATTTGCTCAACCCGCTTTTGTGATAATGCAATAGCTTTTTCTGCAGTATAGGCAAACCGTTCACACATAAGCGCTTCTGAATAAGAAAATGTACCCTGGCGCATTTTAGCCGAAAGTCTGGCATAGTATTCTGTAACTCTTCGTTTATAATCCTGCTGTAAGGCTATTTCTGCATTCTGCTTTACAATCAATCGTGCTAATTCAGCTTTAATTGTATGTTCTTTTGAAATACGTAAATCAAGTAAGGTCTGTAATTTGAATTTAAACTTCTTCATTTTCTATCCCTAAAAACTATCTCCCGGGTCTTTTTGCAAAATATGGTGTACGATCAACAAACTCCTGCCTTTTTGCTGGCGTAGCTTTAGTTCCAAGTGTCAATTCTGACAGGCGGTTTTTGATATTTTCATATGTATCTTTTTCATAAATTCCCTGTTGCAAAAATGCATCCATTTCTGGCTTCATATCAATTGCTTTATCAACATCAGGGTCTGAACCACGTGCATAGGCACCCAGCATTATAAGGTCTTCAGCCTCACGGTATGCAGCTAAAAGCTTTCTGAATGTGTTGGCAGAACTTTTATGTTCTGCATCAATCACATCATTCATACATCGGGAAATTGATCCAAGTACATCTATAGCCGGGTAATGGTTTTTATGCGCAAGCTTTCTGTCCAGTACCACATGGCCATCCAGTATGCCTCGGACAGCATCAGCTATGGGTTCATTCATATCATCTGCTTCTACAAGTATTGAATAAAAACCTGTGATGCTCCCAGCCCCTTTTTTATTGCCTGCTCTTTCCAGCAATTGTGGTAATAATGAAAATACTGAAGGCGGATATCCACGGGTTGCTGCTGGCTGACCGGCAGCAAGCCCTATTTCCCGCTGTGCCATTGCAAAACGTGTAATGGAATCCATAAGTAAATTAACATGCAACCCTTTGTCCCTGAAATATTCTGCAACAGAATGTGCAAGAAATCCTGCTCTTAAACGCACCATTGGTGGTTGATCAGATGTGGAAATAATAACCACAGAGCGCTTTAACCCTTCATTCTGCAATTCTTTTTCCACAAAATCCTTTGCTTCCCTTCCACGTTCACCAATCAGTGCAATAACACTTATATCAGCGGCCGTATTCCGGGCAATCATGGAAATTAATGTTGATTTGCCAACACCTGAACCGGAAAATATACCTATACGTTGTCCTTTACCTACTGTAATAAGGCCATCTATTGCTCTTATACCTGTAGGTAGCGGCGAGTCAATTATCTCCCTTTCAAGCGGAGTTAATGGCTTATTGTCAACAGGATACCTTTCTTTTAAAAAGAGATTGCCTTTTCCGTCAATGGGATTGCCCAGCCCATCTATGACCCTCCCTATAAGTGCATCGCCAACCGGCACAAAAAGCTGCGAACCAACTGCATAAACATCTGCACCTGGTACAACTCCTTTCATATCGCCAATTGGCATAAGAATTATTTTATTTTTATTAAAACCCACAACTTCAGCATACAGATAATTCCCTGATTTTAATCTAATACGACATAATTCTCCATACTGCACATCCGGTCCATGTGATTCAATTGTTAAACCGGTAATCTTTTCAACCCGTCCTGTTGCCCGCAATGTATCAACTTCTTCAAGCACATCCTTATACTTTGAAAATATATCAACTTTTTCATGTGGCAGAATCTGTATCATGCAAACCTCATTATTAAACTATCATAGTGGACGTGCATTACGAATAGCTTCTTCAATAGTTTCAAGCTGTGTAGAAATACGAGCATCAATAGCACCTACATCTGTCTCAATGATACAGCCACCTCGCTCAACCCTTGAATCTTCATAAATATTGACTTTCTTAAGTGACTCCATCATCTTTATGAGTTCATCTTTATGGGCTGTGGTCATATCTAAGTCGGCAAAATTGACTCTGATATCTATACGGTCTCTATCTTTAACACGCTGTAATGCTTCTTTAATATTGTTAATAACTACTTCACGACGTTCAACTATCTCATCTTTTATTACTTTACGTGCAATCATCAATATCATTTCGGTCATAAGCTTTTCAGAAGATCTGATTATGTCATCACGGATATCAACTGCTGTTGAAACGATGGTTCCTAATCTATCAATCAGGCGCATTACCTCAGCCTGCCCTTCTTTGTACCCTTCTTCGCGCCCTGCATCATAACCCCGTTTGTATGCTTCATGTTCAATTTCCGAAACCTTTAATTCAGCTTCTTTTATCATCTTCTCAGCTTCAAATTTACCGCGCTCAATCTCCCTCTCGGATTCTATTTTAAAGCGCTCCATTTCAATCTTTATCTGTTCGCGTGCCTGCTGTAATTCAAGAAATGCAGCCTTTTTCCCTTCCTCTTCTATCTGTGATGCCTTAGCTTTAGCATCATCCATCATCCGGCGTACTTCTTCTTCTGTTTCACGCCTGTAACGCTCTAATTCAGCTTCCATCTCTTCTATAGATGGACCCTGATACACCTCAACAGGATTGCCTTCCTCATCTACCTCAAATTCAGCGTATTCCTCATCTGTTAAAACATTCTTCTGGTATTTTTCAGGCAACTCAATTTGTTTAGGTGCAGATATAACCTGAATTTCAGTAGGTTTAAAAACAAGCTTAGACAACGAGCTCCTCCTCGCCGGCACGTGCTACAACAATATCGCCAGCTTCTTCAAGTTTTCGTATTATGTTAACAATTTTCTGCTGAGCTTCTTCAACGTCCCGGAGCCTTATTGGCCCCATAAAATCCATATCTTCACGCAGCAGTGCAGATGCACGTTTTGACATATTTCTGAATATTTTTTCCTGAACTTCGGCATCAACACCTTTAAGCGCTTTAGCAAGATCCTGTGTGTCAACTTCACGCAACACTTTCTGTATTGCTCTGTCATCAAGCAATACAATATCTTCAAAAACAAACATTCGTTTCTTTATTTCTTCGGCAAGTTCCGGATCTTCTTCTTCAAGTGCTTCAATAATTATCTTCTCAGTACCACGGTCAACATGAGTCAACACTTCAACAATAGAATCAATACCACCTGCCGAAGTATAATCTTCACTGGCCAATGTTGAAAGTTTTCGTTCAAGAACACGTTCAACTTCACGTAAAACGTCAGGTGACGTACGGTCCATAGTTGCTATCCTACGTGCCACATCGGCCTGGATCTGATGGCTTAAACCTGATAGTATTGTAGCAGCTTTCTGAGGGTCTAAATATGCCAGGATTAATGCAATTGTCTGCGGATGTTCACCCTGAATAAAGTTTAAAAGGTGGCTTGGATCAGTTCGTCGTATAAAATCAAAAGGCCTTACCTGCAATGAAGACGTTAAACGATTTACTATATCAATAGCTTTCTGAGTACCCAGCGCTCTTTCAAGCACTTCACGTGCATAATCAATACCACCAGTGGCAATGAATTCCTGAGCCATCATAAGCTCCTGAAATTCCATTAACACCTTGTCCCGGTCCTCAGGTTCAACTTTATCTAAACGGGCAATCTCAAATGTCAGCTGCTCAATTTCATCTTCTCTCAGGTGCTTAAAAATCTCTGACGATACATCTGATCCCAGCGATACCAGAAATATAGCAGCCTTTTGCCTGCCCGATAACTGCGATTTCTTTTGTTGTAACATATTGTTTAGCTCCGAATTATACCGATATACTATACATAATCAGTTTTTATACATTCTACTTATAGTATATAATACACCCTCTTCAAAGTCAACACCAGCTTATTAGTATATCGGCCTTTTAACATTTACCAATTACAACATTATTATTCTTCTGCCAGCCACGTCCTCAGCAACTGTGCCACATCATCCGGTCGTTCACGTGCAAGATTAACCGCATTCTGCTGCAGCTCAAGCCTTGCCTTTTCTTCAAGCGATAGTTCAACATCAATACCCTCTTCTTCAGCAGCTCGCAGGGCAGCTTCGCGCATACGCTGCTGTTCAAGTGCAAGCTGTTCTTCACGTATTCGTCTTCTACGGGCAAGTTCACGGGATATAGCCCTGAACAATACAACACCTAAGAATAATGCCAGGATTCCAACCAGTGCTGCAAGCAACATTCGCTTAAACTGTTCCTTCTTTCTGAATTCTTCACGTACATCATCCCACTGTTTGGTTCTGTCAAACATGATATTCTCAACAGCAACCTGGTCACCACGTGCCGGATTGAAATTAATTGCCTTTTTTACAATGTTTTCAGCCTGCCGCAATTCATCTTCGGTCAGCGGAACCTGTACCGGCTTTTTGGTTGGATCCAAATCATAGCTTCCGTCAGGAAGCCGTGGCAAATCCTGATATCCGTCAATTGCAATAGCAACAGAAACACCAGCTATGTCATACGGATCACGTTCAATCTTACGCACTGTCTTGTTAACAGCATTGTTTTCAACATTTTCTTCTTTATCATACTGTGAAAATTGGTCATCACTTGCCTTGTATCCAGGTGGTTTATTCCCTTCAGTCCCTGCCGGGCCTTCAGGATTCCATCCATGTCCCTGAAAATGCTCTTTTGTCGATTTTTTGGAGATAGTTAATGAGTCTTTGACCTTACGTTCTGAATACGGTGTAAGAGGATTATCCTTTTCCATTTCTATTGGCGTATATTCTTCCTGTTCTTCCTGAATCTTATCCCATTTAAAATCCATATTGAGGCGCACAATCTGAATACGATCAGGAGAGAATATCTTTTCTAAACCCGCACGAATTTCTTTCAGCATCTGCACACGCGCTTTTTCTTCTATCTTTTTTCTATATTCTAAGAGCGTATATTCTTCTTTGGCTTTATCAAACTGATCATCAAAATCAGAAATAATTTTGCCATATTCATCAGTCACAGTTACATTTTCAGGTTTTAACTTTGTACCCACTGCCCTTGCAACTAAATACTGAATACCTTTAATTTCCTTTTTTGAAAGCCCATCATATCCTGGAGCAAGATACACAGTAACTGCAGCAGTATACGCATTTTCTTTGTCAACAAATAACTCATCTTCGGTTATTGCTATTTCAACATCTGCTTTATCTACATTTTTCAATGATTCAATGTGTCGCTTAATTTCATCTCGCAATGCCCGCATATATTTTACATTCAATTCTTTATCCGTCTCGGTCCATTTTGAAATATCAAAAAGTTTCCAGCCTGGAATACCCTTGGGAATCATATTTTCCTGAGCAAGTTTGGTCAAAATAATTTCACGCTGGTCGGGGTTTACAAGTATCGTTGTTGTACCTGACGTTGTATAATGGAAACCCATTTCTTCAAGTTTCTTGGTAACCTGCCCAAACTCATCGCTGGGAAGATCTGCAAATAAAACCACATTGGCTTTTTGTGATGAAACTGAAAACAATACAATGAATGCAATAACAAGTACACCGGTAACTACACCAATAATGATCTTTTTTGTTGTATCTAATTTTGAATAAATCTCTTTCAGCTGATTAAATATCTTGGTAAAAAATTCCATACTGTGGTTCCTCCCATACCTTAGTGATTATGCACACTATGCTTTACCATAATCACCGGAATATCCGGCATTATCAAAAAAAGTACAGGGCGATAGTTCATAGTATATATTCATTGCAAAGTGACATAATCCATTTTTACAGCAAACATAATAAAACACCTGTATTAAAAAGTCAATTAATTTACTAAAAATTGTGGCAATTTTATTATGTTTGCAAAGCATTACTGGTTACCTGAGATTAATAAGCTCACGATATGCCCTGATTGCCTCATCCCGAATTGCTTTTGTTAAACTTAACGCAATCTCGGCTTTTTGCTGTGCAATCATAACCGTGTGAATATCCACTGATTCTGGTTCATATATCATCTGCTGTGTTAAATCTTCAGCATCAACCTGAAGGTCATTAACCTTCCCCAAAGCGTTTTTCAGTGCATCCATAAATGAACCGGTAACATCATCATCCTGCTGTTTCTGCGGCTTATCGCTGTAATGCAACGGATGCGATGTCTTCATTACAAAGATATTTGATTTTATTATTCCATTACTTTCCTGAATCATACCGTGCACCCCCTGACAAAATTCTTGATTCAATGATAGGTCGCTCGCCAAACCCCATCTGCTGCCACTGACTTTTTCGCCTGTGTAATGTTGGCGGAGTGGATAGTTCATGTGAGCAGTTTATTTCGTTTATATATCCTTTTTCAAAATACATGACATTACTCCTTTGCTAAAATATTTATACACCACCTCTGCCAATTTCCAGTGCCTTTGAAAACATTGATTTGGCATTGTTAATCATCATTACATTGGCCTCGTACGAACGTGATGCAGATATGAGATCAGTCATTTCCATAACCACATTAACGTTGGGCATTTCAACATATCCCTGTTTTGGACCTGTTTTAATTGCATCGGGATGTGATGGGTCATATACAAGCCTGAATTCTGAATTATCATCTTCTATCTTTACAACCCGTACGCCTTTTGGCTCACCATGATCTATACGCTTTGGGACCAGTGGTGATTTATAGAATGGCCGTATATTAACCGGTGCAAATATTACCCGTTTGCGCTTATATGGCCCGCCTTCAGGGGTGCGTGTAGTAGTTGCATTGGCAATATTATTGCTTATAACATCCATCCTTAATCGCTGAGCGGTCAATCCCGTAGACGCTATGTTGAAACTATCAAACATTCCCATATAATATTACCTCACTATACTGTTCTCATTACCATTTTTAACATTTTATAATTCTCATTTAAACTTGTCACATATGCATTATACCGCATCTGATTTTTTGCAGCATCAACCATCTCTTTTTCCACATCCACATTGTTGCCGTCATTTCGGTATGTGGTAGTATAATCTAAATTAGCGCGAGGCTGTACGCTGGTAATATCTTTTGGTTCAAAGAAATCGTAATGCCGCGGATCAGTTTTAAGAGCCTTAACATTCTTCATGGGATCCATATTATGAGCTATTGCCCTTTTTAATTCACTTTCAAAATTAACCTCACTGCGCTTGAAATGGGGCACATCCACATTAGCAATATTGTTTGCAATTACCTTACGGCGCAATGACTCAGCATCTAATGCCTTTTCAAGCAGATAATTGGTTTGCATCATTTTGCTGTATTCAAACATACTTTTCCCATATCCTGTTACTTTTTATCTGTATCGGCAAAATAAAAATCTACTTTATTACATTTTTTTTAACTCAATAGCAGGATAGTACCATACTGCTGTTTAAAAAAATTTTTGATTGACAATAATCCATTTCTATGATATTTTTTTATTGTAAATAATTCATATTTTTTTAAATTCTTGTACCCTGGAGGTCTTTCATATGAAACATAAAATAACAATTTTATGCGTTGTTTGTATGTTATTAGTTCCTTCAATTTCATTTAGTGCACAATATATGCTGGGCGTAAGAACCGGCTTTTATGCATGGCAGCCTTTTTTAAAAGCCATAGGTGCTTCCGGAATGGATGATATAGATTGGGGCACTGGTGTTCTCTATGGTCCTGTTATGAGTATACGTTTTACCGAAGATCTATCACTTTCGCTTTCAGCACTTCTTGGTCAGCAATCAACAAGCTGGCAATCACAAAACAAACCCTTTGAGAGCAATATGATTTTTGGGGATTACTCATTTACGGTTTATAGAGCTGATGTTGATTCAGCATTAAGCTATGCGCTTGGCCAATATTTTAAGATTTTTGCGGGATATAAATACCAATACCTCAAGTTGGATTACAAATTTACTGAAATACGAACAAATTCTAGTTTAGCTGTACAAGAGATTAGTGTATTCTACACAGATAATGCATATACAAATGCACATGGACCTGCATTAGGTATAGGCTTAAATTATCCGCTTTCGGAAACATATTTCTTTTCTGTAAATGTTTCAGCTCTGTATATGTGGGGAACGTTTTATTTCAAGTCTAAAAGATTTGCTGGCAATATTACTCCACTTGTACCACAATCAGGTGATCCTATTGACCTATCCATGTATGTAGTTGGATTTAATGTAGAACCTGTCATTGGCATAAACCCGGGTAATTCTTTACCAATAGTTATATTGGGTGCTCGATGTCAATTAGCTCAATTTAACCTGAAAGACACACAAGGAGAATTGCCCGATAAAGGATTAGACGATACCATTCTTGGTATTTTTGTAAGCATAGTATATATGTTTTAACACCAACTATTAAAAATTCACTATCTTTATTTTCATCAATATACTGCGGGCATATTTGCTTTTTACAGTTAACAATCGTTAAAGATGGCAAAGTGCCCTAAATTTTTTAATAACTTCTTTTTTCATAAGCATGACAATAAATCGTATTTAAAAAAAGAATAATTATCATGATGCTCTTTTGTGGTCACAATACATAGGTATAAGCTTTTTTTGATTTTGTTTTGTATACATGAAAACGTCTTTTCAAGATGTGCTTGTAATGTATATATATAAAAAAAGTTATTTGACATTTTTCTCTTTTTACAAAAAAATTATTCCCAGTATATATATTTCCTGTTTATTTAATGTAAGGATTTTTGCTATGCCACATACATTCAACCCCAAACGAGCTAAACATCTTAACAGTTTCATAAGACGACTACTCTTTCCGCCACATACTATTCTAAAGAAAATAGGCTTGAAACCTGATGATATACTTCTTGATGTTGGTG
>DYLU01000020.1 GCA_020721905.1 Leptospira biflexa
GCAGGGGCTTTTTGAAAACAGGCATTTTATGCCAACAGGTTCTGAATAGTTACAGTTTTTTTATAATGACTTTTCAGCAGTTTAAAGAAATTGCACATGCTGACACACAAAACTTGGAGCAGGAGATAGACAAGCTGGTTTATAAATTATATGAATTAACGGAAGAGGAGATAAGGATTATTGAAAAGCAAAATAACATTGAGAATGGTTCTTTGATAGAAAAAACGACTATTACCGCTCGTCTCGGTACACTTCATTACTCGACAAGCGGTTTCGGTACACTTCGTTACTCAACGAGCGGCTACCTACCGGTTGCTGAGCTTACCGAAGCAACGGTTTATGAGCGCTGTATTGAGCTTGTCGAAATGTAGCGGTGCGTATTGAAACAACCAATAACCTTTGAACTTACCGGGATGATAAGAAATAGCGTTACCATCGACTGGGCTAAAAAAGAAAGTGTGCGGGCAGAAATAAGGCTTAAGGTTAAAAAGATATTACGAAAATATGGCTATCCCCCCGATAAGGAAAAAACAGCCACCGAAACAGTGCTCAAGCAGGCGGCACTGATTGCAAGTTCAATATGAAAATTCCTTTTTATTCTTGTACATTTGACTTGGCAAAAAGCTTTTGCCATATAAAAGCTTTTAGTTTTGTAATTCCTTGTTTGGGGAATGACAACGGTGATGTATCAATAAAGGCTCCAATGATAATAAAAACAATCCCTGCCACTATAATAGCAAACCCCCACCTTAAATTTGTTGAACGCTCAAGTGAATCCATCATCAACTTAACATACAATTTTTGCCATGGTTCAGCATCAAGAGATGCCAGTAGTTTATTCCTTAATTCATGAATTTTTTGTGTCAGATTTGCCAGTGTATATATAATCATTCCTAAGGAAAAAAGTGCTGGAATACTGACCCATTGGTATAATTTAAAAAACAATAAAACAAGCATAGTAGCTATTAGTCCTGCAATTACAATCCAGTGATAACTATGAATAGTATAGTAAGAATACTGGCCCAATTTTGGAACCGAAAGTAATGGCAAAAAAATTCCAGTTAAAAGCAATAGTATACCCATGATAATAAACAATTGATTTGTATTAATGTGTAATTTCATAATTTGCATACTCCATAGATATTGTTTGTACTATGTATTGTACCTGTCTTTGGTTACAACATCATAGTATGTTTTTTATAGCAACTTTTTTTATAATAAAAAATATCAGTTTTAAATGCTCCATGTTAGCTGATTTAGGCTCTGACCCCTTTTTCTGACCTTTTTTTCCTGCAAAACACATTTTTTCTTGATAAACATATCCCTTCATGATCATTTGATACATAAGAGGATAGATTTATGTCAAGTTGTGATATCAACAAACAAAAAAAGAATCTGCGGCTTACTGAGTCGGTACGCGGTTCAGGGTGAGCGGCAAAGATAGGTCCGGCGGACCTTGATGCCATAGTAAAAAAGCTACCCATTCAGTATAGCAATGATGTGCTTGTTGGAATTCAGACAAGCGATGATGCTGGTGTGTACAGAATCAGCAGTGATCTTGCCATTGTGCAGACTCTTGATTTTATTACTCCAATAGTCGATGATCCTTTTATTTTTGGTGTCATTGCCGCAACCAATAGCCTTTCCGATATCTGGGCCATGGGCGGCACTCCCATTACTGCCATGAATATCGTGTGCTTTCCGGTAGATACCTTTGATATGGATGTTCTTGAAAAGGTATTGCAGGGAGGATTTGATGTAATAAATAAAACAGGGGTACAGCTCATTGGTGGCCATAGTATTGATGATGTTGAATTAAAATATGGACTATCGGTTACCGGTACAATTCATCCTGATGCAATATTTAAAAATATTGGATTACAGCCTGATGATGTGATACTCCTTACAAAGCCAATAGGCACCGGTACTATAAATACTGCAATCAAAGCAGGCATAGCCAACCCAACTCATATCGATGAATGCATTCGTCCAATGACCACTCTAAATAATTGTCTTCACAAGTATCCGCATCCTGAACATATTCACGCCGTTACCGATGTTACCGGCTTTGGCCTCATTGGCCATCTATCCGAAATGATGGCTCAAACTGACATTGTGATTCATATTGATTCGCAGGCAGTACCCTTCATACCTGGTGCTTTAGAATACGCATCCATGGGATTACTCCCTGCAGGTTTGTATCGCAACAGAGATTTTACCGCCAGCCGATGCACCATAAAAGAAAGCGTAAAACGCGACATAGCCGATCTGCTGTTTGACCCGCAAACTTCAGGCGGCCTTCTTATTGCAGTATCCCCTGAAAACGAAGCACAGGTTAAAGAGTATATTGCACAAAAAGCCATGTGTACTGCATCAATAGCACATTGTCGTCCATCCTCACAACCACATATTTATGTTGAGTAAATTGTGATACATAGTATTCTGATGATGCACAACTATGGTTGCCGTAAAAGGTTTTATGGTAATATACAATTGATGTATATTCCTTGACTACTCTCATTGTTGGTTATACATTGTAATCACCTATGCAGGAACAATTGCTCTTTTGGTGTCTTTAATATCTTCCATGGCATCATATTATGCCTAAAAACGTAGATCTGCTATTTTATAGCACCGGTTATACCGTACTTGCTGAAAACTTTTTTTATCATCGATATTCCAACGTTATAAATTTGTTTCCTAATGAAAATATGCAATTTACTGATGATACAGCTATGATAGTATCAGAAATAAAGAAAAACAGTTTTACTATATAGATACCGTAACATCACTAATCTCACAGGATAACATATCATTGTTTATCTCATCTGATAAGCTGACTGTATTGCAATGTAAACTTAAACGTGCACAACGATAATTCTTTAACTAAAAAAAATCCTTTACAATTTTCAGATATCTTTTGCTATAATAAAAATAAATATATTTACCCGGAAGCGGATGAGATCTGGTGGTCTCTGCGGTCTTCAAAACCGTTGGCTGTACTAACGTACAGTGGCAGGTTCGATTCCTGCCCCTTCCGCATTTTTACTAAGGATACTGCTATGTTTGAACAGATCCCGCAGGTACAAAAACTTCTTGAAGAAGAAGCAATAAAAAAGTTTATTCCTGATATTGGTCATCCGTTTGTAGTAGCAGTTATCCGCGAGACCTTAGATGAAGAACGCAAACGCCTGTCGCAGGGGCACACCTTAGACTATGCATCATTGGTAATGGCGATAGTTCAAAAATGTCAAACTATCCGCATGGAAAAGCTGCAGCGTGTCATTAACGGTACCGGGATATTACTGCACACCAATCTTGGACGCGCACCGTTAGGCAACGAACTGCTTTCAACGCTTGCAGCACATATAGAGGGCTATTGCAATTTAGAATACCATATCCCAACTCAAAAAAGAGGTAAGCGAGGGGGCTTTGCCGAAAAGCTTATATGCCTTATTACCGGTGCCGAAGATGCTCTCATTGTCAACAATAACGCCGCAAGTGTATTTTTAATCCTTAACCATTTTGCAAAAGGCCGTGAGGTGGTTATTTCACGCGGTGAATTAATTCAGATAGGCGGCGGCTTCAGGATTCCGGATATTATGAAGCAGGCTGGCTGTACCCTGATTGAGGTTGGTACCACCAATATTACCGAATTATCCGATTACAAACAGGCAATAAATCACAATACAGCACTTATATTATCTGCACACCGCTCAAATTTCTACATGCGCGGTTTTACCAAAAACCCGTCATTACAGCAACTTGCCACATTAAAATCCGATAGCATTCTTTTGGTAAAGGATCTGGGAAGCGGAAATTTGATCTTCAATAATGAAGATAATGTTTCAAGGGCTTTACAGTACGCCGATATAGTATGTTTCAGTGGCGACAAGCTTCTTGGTGCATGCCAGGCAGGTATCATTGCCGGAAAAAAAGAACTCATAGCAACATTAAAAAAAGATCCATTAATGCGCATCATGCGGGTTGACAAGCTAACCTATTTTGTTTTGCAGGAGGTGTTGCTCCATTATGCCAACAACCAGCACCAGTTTCTATTTATATGGTCATTAATGAAACAGGAGCTTCCTGATATCGATAAAAAGATAAAAAAGCTATTTAAAAAGCTTTCCAATGGAGTAAAACCATATTGCAAACGAATTGATGCCAAGACCGCATTTGGCGGCGGTGCCATGCCTGATAAAGTATTACCTGATTATGGCATTGCCGTTTCTTTCCCCAATAGATCCGCACAAGATATTGCAGCATTTATGGTACAACAGCCTGTCCCCATTATTGGCTATATACAGGATGATCTCTTCACGCTCAATTTCAGAACCATACTGGATATCGATATTCCATACGTAGCTGATGCTATCAATTCATTGTTGCAGTAAGGAGGTGTTATGTACGTCATCGGTACGGCCGGACATGTTGACCATGGCAAGACATCGCTCATCAAGGCACTTACCGGTATAGACGCAGATAGACTGCCGGAAGAAAAACAGCGTCAGATGACCATTGATATTGGTTTTGCTTATATCAACCTGCCGCAGATTGGTACCGTAAGCATTGTGGATGTTCCCGGCCATGAGCGCTTCATTCGCAACATGGTTACCGGTGCATGGGGAATTGATATTGGCCTGCTGGTCATTGCCGCCGATGACGGCTGGATGAAGCAAACTGACGACCACATTAAGGTACTCTCAATTCTTGAAATACCTGCGCTGGTGATTGCATTAACAAAAATTGACCGAATTGAGCCTGAATCTATTCCGCGGTTACTGTCGCACATACAAAACAACCTCCAGGTAACTCCGTATAAAACGGCTCCAATCGTTCCCTGTTCATCGGTAACAGGACAGGGTATTAATGAACTGAAACAAACGCTGACACTGGCTATCAGGTCACTTCCAAAACCTGCTATAGGCAATAAGCCGTACTTACATATTGACAGAGTATTTACCGTTAAAGGCGTTGGTACAGTGGTAACCGGTACAAGTAAAAACGGAAGTTTTAATGTCAATGACCCCATCACAATATTGCCGCATGCCATAACCACACGCATACGCCAGATTCAAAGCCATAATACTCAACAGGATACATCGGATGTTTCACAGCGAACGGCACTGGCTCTGGCAGGTGTTGAAAAGGAAGCGCTGAAAAGGGGTGACATCATTGTAAAAGAAAATTTTTTCACCGCCACAAAACAGTGTACAGCCTGTATTACACACACGTTTGCCCAGCTTAAGAACAATCAATGGATTGAAGTTTTACTGGGAACAGGGTCATATGAAGCACAATACAGTATTATTGATGAAGCAAATAATTTTATAAGGCTTAAATTCAAAGAAGCTGTATACTGTTATCCAACCCAACATTTTGTAGCAACGTTTCCCGGCGGTTATACCATAATAGCGGGTGGCTATATTGCAAGCCATAAATACTCCGGCACTATGAAAAAAGAACCGTTACTGCAACATATACACAGCAGCAATGATCCATTTACCAATGCACTGCTTGCCACTGTTGTGGCAAATCCCCTTATCACCATTAATCAATGTTTACGAATGTTCCCCTGTGAAGATATCGTTGTGCAAAAACTAACGGTACTTTCTGAGCAATCAAAGTTCAGGATTATTGGCAATCATATCGTCCCCCACTCTGTTTATGATGCAGCGGTTGCACTCTGTAAGCAGGCTGCAGCAGAAAATGGCACTGAAACGGATATAGCCCAAAAATTTTCTATCCCCATAGCAGTTGTTAATCATATAGTACAGGAATATAACATATTGCACAAGGGAAAAAAAGAAATTGGCGACAGCGAAAAACAGTTTTTACAGATAGTTTTCAAGAAAGGTATTGAAGGCATCAATCCAAAAGATTTCCCCCGACACAAAAACATGATCAATGCTCTTATAAAGGGCAACTATCTGGTGGTAATTGATAAAGAGATAGTGTGGCATAGGGATGTATTTTCACAGTATTCAGATAAGCTAATGGCTCATTTCCAAAGCAACAAAGAATTAACAATTCAGCAGGCAAAAGAAATCACCGGGCTTTCACGAAAATATATGATTCCTCTCTTGAATACCATGGAGCAGAAAAACCTCATAAAACGATATGGCGACGTGCGTGTCAAGGTGTAACCATATATAGATTTATACATAATATAATAAAATTGTACATTATTAGTTGACTTTTTTTGTGCTTATGAAGTAAACTTCCATTAAATATAAATATTTTAAAAGGGATTGCTATGGCACTTTTTACCCCAAATGTTGACAAACTCAGAGAAAAAAATGACATCAAGGGACTATTACAATTAACAAAACACCGTCAAGCTGAAGTCAGGCTCAATGCCCTGCTGGCTCTGGTAAAAATTCGTGACCAGTCAGTTATTGAAGATTTAAAAAAACTCATTCATGACCCGGACCCGCGGGTAAGAACGATAGCAACAATAAAATTTGGTAATATCAAAGACCCTGTTATTATTGAAAACCTGCGTCAGATAATCATATCAGGCTCACAGCGTGATAAGATTGAAGCGCTGAGGGTTTTGAGTGAAATAGGCCCCACCGATGATTTAGAGATATCAAAAATACTCTATTTGGCATTCAAAGACAAAAAGATGATGGTTTCAATTGAAGCCATACGAACCATGGGGTATCTTAAAGATAAATATGCCATACCGCATTTAGTTGAGGCTCTTGACAGCAAGCATTATCAGATACGTGTGGAGGCAACCCGCGCATTAGGTATGATTGGCGGCGATCAGGCTATCAGTCCATTAATTGGCTGCCTTGTGGATAACAATGCTGAAGTCAGGAAAACTGCTCATGATGCGCTGAAGAAGATTGGGACCCAAAGAGCACTCAAAGCTATAACCGATGCACCGTTTATGCTTCTGGTAAAGCGTATGACCGAAGGAGGTGCCCAGCGTGAGGAAACAGTTAAACAGATTGGCCAGTTCAAAATCAAAGAAGCAGCACCTCTTCTTGCAAAGGCATGCAATGATGAATTCAAATCGGTACGCATGGCTTCTGCGCGTTCAATTGGCATATTACGTGAAAAAAGCACAATTAATGCGCTGATCAAACTTTTAGACGATCCCTACTATGATGTCCGTTTAGAAGCTGTACGTGCACTGGAAAAGATATTTGACCAGCAGGCGCTTAAAGCTATAGAAAAGGCCATGAGCGACCCCAATAAAAATGTTCGGGATGAAGCCCGTGTTGCCTACTACTCGCTCAAATCCCGCCTTGAGAGGGTATACGAAACCGAATAGCCATCAAAAACGCTTATGATTGCAGGCTTTAATATTGGCAACACCCATACCACAATGGGACTCTATGAGGAAGGAAACGCAGAGCCCGTTTACACATACCGATACACTACCTCACGGACCATTACATCGCAGGAGCTGTCGAACATCATTAGTAATGGGTGCACCCAATATCACAGCAATGCTTTGAATCACATAAAAGGCGCTATCTACTCAAGTGTGGTACCGCAGTGCAACGAAATATACGACAGTACCTGCGCTACCCTTTTTAGAACAAAGCCCATCAGAATTTCACACACATCAAAAATGCCAATAACCATTGAGTATGATAACCCTGCCCAATTAGGTGTTGATCGCATTGTCAATGCAGTAGCCGCCCATATTGATTACGCAACCGATTGCATCATTGTTGATATTGGTACAGCCATAACTTTCTGCCTTCTGCACAATAATGTGTTCAAAGGCGGACTGATAGCACCCGGTGTACAGGCGGCAATGAAAGGGCTGGCACAGAGCACCGCACAGCTTTTTGAAGTTCCATTTGAAAAACCAGCATCCATTATTGCTCAAAATACAAAAGATGCGCTTATTTCAGGATTTTTTTATGGATGGATCTCTTTAATTGAGGGTATTGTAAAAAAAATTCAGGGCGAGTATCCGGTTACCGTAGTTCTTTTAACTGGCGGCATGGCTGTCACTATCCATCATCACATCACACTATCTGCTATAATAGACCCTTCTCTCACTATGCGAGGATTATACTACCTGTACACCATCAACCAATAGGTTGGATTTTAACAATAAAACAGTCCATTTATATTAATATTCACAAAGTTATCCACATTATCCACAAACACACTTTGTAATGACATTAATTTACTAAATTAATTGGCTAATCATAGAATGTGTGTTACTATGTCGCATTGAACTACTTGAAATGTTGTAAATTTATTGAATAAAGCTTTTCTAAACCCTGAATATTCCAGCATTTTTGTGGCAACTTATTTTTAAAAAAATTTTTTTTTACTGTGATAATTATTTTTTTGTATGGGCCAGAAGCTTACATGTTCAAAAATTAATTTCTGTTAAAATTCTTTATAATGTGGATAATAGCTGGAATAAAAATTGTATTATCATATAAAAAAATATGTTGTATTGTCAAAAATGGTGCATGAACATTCATATATCATTTATAGCTTCATTTATCAGCTTTGTTGCACAATGTAAAAAAACTGAAGCTCAGTATTTTACACCGATACAACAGCAAACATTTCTTGACAAATAAACCCCAATACATCTTTTTCTTTGTTATGTGTGTCGCTTTACTATTGTAAAGCCATCATAGCCGGGAGAAGTATATACATGAACAACTATGAACGCTACACCCGAATATTAGCCCGTTCGGTTGACCATATTTTTAAAAATTTTCTGCATGATCCGGATATTAAAGAGGTATTTGAAAGCCAGTCAAATCAAAATGACCCAAGAGTGACCATTGAACTTAATGGCACTATGAAGGGTGAACTCATCATAAACTTCCCTGAATCTACACTACAACAGCTAACTAAAAACTTCTTTGCAAATACCAGAACCAACGTAAAGAAATATTACCCTGATGTTGCCGGTGAAATAGCAAACCTCATTACAGGAACCTTTATCAATCAACTGCAGTTTATAAAGCACAACCTCAAACCCTCGCCGCCTGAATACAATGAAGAACAGATACCACTGAAAACATTGTTTGAAAACATAAACCTTTCATTTCAGTCGCGCTTTGGTGGATTTGATATTGATTTTTATTACAAGGATTCACTGCACCGCTAATGTCACCAATTGATTTCATCATTGTTGCTTTGTATCTGCTGTTCAGCATGTTTATAGCTTTCATGTATGCAAAGCGTGTGCGCACCAGCACACAGCAGTTTTTTCTTTCCGGCCGGAATCTTCCCTGGTGGATAGCTGGTACTGCTATGGTTGCAACAACCTTTGCAGCCGACACGCCGCTGGCTGTCACCGAGCTTGTACGCAGTGGTGGTATAGCAGGTAACTGGCTGTGGTGGAATATGGTTGCCGCTAATATTGTGACTGTTTTCTTCTTTGCAAAATTATGGCGGCGCGCAGGGATTACCACCGACATTGAGTTCATTGAAATCCGCTATAGCGGCAAAGAAGCATCATTTTTACGGGGGTTTAAGGCACTCTATTTAGGATTATTTGCCAACTGCATCATCATGGGATGGGTCAATGTAGCACTTGCTCAAATACTTGCATACATGTTTGGCATTCAGCAAATGTATGTATTTTTTATTGTCATTGCAACAATGATTTTTGTAGGGCTGTATGCTGCAGTAGGCGGTTTGTGGGCAGTAGCAGTCACCGATGTTGTGCAATTCATCATTGCCATGGCTGGATGCATTGTTCTTGCTTTTGTCGTCGTTTCCCACCCGCCAGTTAACGGCATTGAAGGCCTGAAACAACATCTGCCACCGCATACACTTTCATTTTTCCCGTTTGGCGATAGCGCTTCGATCCCACTGGCCGCATTTTTACTATATATATGCGTTCAATGGTGGGCATCCTGGTATCCAGGTGCTGAACCTGGCGGCGGCGGATATGTTGCTCAAAGGATGATGTCATCAAAAGATGAAAAGCACTCGCTCAAAGCAACCCTCTGGTTTACGATAGCTCATTTTACATTGCGTCCCTGGCCGTGGGTTATTGTTGCCCTTGCAACCATTGTATTATACCCTGCAGTACCGGCTGAGGAGTCAAAAGCAACCTATATATTTGCCATCCGTGACTTTTTGCCTCAAGGGTTAAAGGGACTCCTTGTAGCTGCATTCCTGGCAGCGTACATGTCAACTATCTCAACACACTTAAACTGGGGCAGTTCATATCTGGTTAATGACCTTTACCAACGTTTTATTGCCCCCAAAAAAAGTGAACGGCATTATGTTGTCATTGCTCAAGTATGTACCATAGCCCTGGCGATCATCTCCAGTGCACTTATCTTTGTCATTGATTCCATATCTTCTGCCTGGGCTTTCATCATAGAATGCGGTGCAGGCATAGGGCCGGTACTTATGCTGCGCTGGTACTGGTGGCGCATCAATGCATGGTCCGAAATTACTGCTATGATTGCTCCCATACCTGCAGTTATTGTATCACATGCAGTGCTGGGTGTTTCCTTCCCCTACAATCTTTTAATCATTGTCCCTTTTACAACACTGTGCTGGCTGGCAGTAACATTTTTAACAGAGCCAGTTGATAATGACAAACTCCAGTCATTTTATACAACGGTGAAGCCGGAATTTGGTTTTACCCCATTACGAAAGGCTATGCAGCATCCAGCAAATAACAGGCTTTTAGTGATACGGATAGTACAAACACTGCTGGGTATTATTGCAACATACACTCTGCTATTTGGCATTGGCGCACTTATATTACATAAAGATTTTGGGTATACCGGTATGGCTGTTTTTGCAGTAAGCTTTGCGTTACTGCTTTATCTTCTTTCTAAAGAAAGATAACTTTTATTATAGATAACAGATGTAGAAACAAATACTATCAGTGAAATGATACACGAATGCCCTCAAATATTTTATAAGGACTGAAATCTCTTTTTTAAAGTTCTACAATAATACATCAATGGTGAACTTCAAACGCAAACTTACCCTGTAATCCAATAACCATATATAATTCTTGACGTCTGCAATCCATTTATATGATATAAACAAACATTATTTAAAAATTGTAAATACCATTAGTAGCGGTACAATGTCACCTATACAGTGTTTATTGTGCCATTTGGGAGGGACTGATGATTACACCTGACAAAGCCCTAAGCATCATACTGTCACATATACAGCCATTGCCAGTTGAAAAGGTTCACTTTACACTGGCCCATAACCGCATCTGTGCTGAAGATATTTATGCAACAGCAAATATTCCCTTTCACAACAATTCAGCCATGGACGGCTATGCGATAGTAGCCAGTGATACGCTCAATGCCTCAAATAATAACCCTGTCACTCTGCCCATTGCTGGCGAATACCAGGCAGGAATCATCCATGCACCCAAATCGGTTAAGTCAGGGCAGGCTATACGCATCATGACGGGTGCTCCTATTCCGCCAGGTGCTGATGCCGTAGTTGAAAAAGAAGCAACAACAGAAGATAATAATCAGGTAACAATATTTCGCCAGGTAAAAGAAGGGGAAAACATCCGCCAGGCAGGTGAAGATATTAAAAGAGGTGATTGTATTGTTCAGCGGGGAACTAAAATTACACCTGCAATCGTTGGCCTTTTAGCATCAACAGCCAATGTTACAGTAACTGTCGCACAAAAACCGCATGTAGCCATACTGGCAACAGGCGATGAGATTTTTGAACCAGGAACACCATTGCAGGAAGGAATAGTCATAAATTCAAATGCATACACGCTGATGGCACTGGTGGATGAATATGGTGGCGTGCCGCACTATATTGGTATTGCACGCGACAGCCTGGAGGCAAGCAAAGAAGCACTCAAACAGGCACTATCGTGCGATATCATTATTTCTTCCGGCGGCGTTTCAGAAGGCAACTATGATTTCATGAGCAGTGCTGTTGTTGAACTGGGATTTACGCTTTTAGTTGAACGGATTGCCATGAAACCGGGTAAACCCTGCATATTTGCCCACCGGGGGAACATATTATATTTTGGACTACCGGGAAATCCTGTATCGTCAATGGTGTCCTTCATTGAGTTTGTGCGTCCTGCCATGTTGACCATGCAGGGGGCAAAGGCTCTCCAAAAACCGCTTATTAAAGCTATATGCCAGGAACCCATAAAGCGTAAAAACGATGGCCGAACACATTTCATCCGCGGAATTGTATCGTTTGAAGATGGACAGGCAACTGTACGTATAACAGGACCTCAAGGCTCAGGGATCCTGCGTTCAATGGCACTGGCAAATTGCCTGATTATACTGCCACCTGACAGGCTCAGCGTTGCCAGAGGTGAACCAGTTGATGTCCAGCTTATACTTCATCCCGAAGTGTAATGTATGAACAAAAAGGCAATAGCACTGTATTCAGGAGGTCTGGATAGCCTTGTAGCTGCAGCTATTATTCAAAAACAGGGTATTGAGGTTATTGGTCTGCATTGTATTTTGCCTTCCGTTGACCCGGAAATGAACCCTGACAGTCTTAAAGCTTCACAACTTGCAAAGCAGATTAATCTTCAGCTTGTATTTTATCGATGTGATGATGAATATGCAAGGGTTATAGCTCATCCCAAACATGGATACGGAAAATACGCTAACCCCTGCATTGATTGCAAAATCTTCTTTCTACAAAAAGCTAAAGAATACATGGAAAAGCTTAATGCTTCCTTTGTCATTACCGGAGAGGTTGTTGGCCAGCGACCAATGTCACAGTATAAATCAATGCTTAGGCATATAGAAAAAGAATGCGGACTTGAAGGCCATTTACTGCGACCATTATCTGCAAAACTTTTGCCACCTACAATCCCTGAACAGGTAGGCATGGTTGATAGAAGCGGCCTTTATGGCATTGCCGGGCGTTCGCGCAATAAACAATTTGCATTAGCTCAGGAATTCGGCATAACACAATTTCAATCGCCAGCTGGTGGATGCTTTTTAACCATGCCGCACATTGCATCGCGTGTTAAAGATTATATTGCTCACCCTCCGTTAAGCAGCGTAGACCTATATCTCAGCACTATCGGCAGGCATTATCGACTGCATGAATATGCAACAATAATAGTAGCACGGAATGAAAACGAATGCACTATCCTGAAACGGTATAAGCAAGAAGCTTCCTTTTTTGCAGATCCTTCTTTTAAAGGACCGGTCATCTATGGTAAAGGAACCATCCATCAAAGTGACTACCCGATACTTGCACAGATACTGGCACGATACGGCAGACCACTACCAGATGAAAACAATGTTGCATTATTTATGAAGGGACGCCATACTGCAACATTAGTGTCATACAATCCAATAGACGATGCAACATTATCAAAGATGCGGATCTGAATCATACCGGGATGTATAGTAGCTGTATATCCTGTATATGTTTTTTAACACAATGAGATTATATACAGTGAGGGCCACATGAAAAAAACGGTATCATTTTTAGTATCAGGACGTGGATCAAATTTCAATGCTGTTGCCAATGCAATTATCGAAGGTGATATCCCTGCAACAGTGGGCATTGTAATTTCTGATAAGCAAGGAGTAAAAGCCCTTGACATAGCCCGCCAGCTTTCAATACCAGCTTTTTTTGTTAATCCCAGAGAATACCCCGCGCGTCAGGATCATGAAAAAGCTATTATTGAGCTTTTACGAAAATACGAAACTGATCTTGTGGTCACTGCGGGATATATGCGCCTTTTAACACCATACTTTGTTAATGCATTTAAGAACAGGATCATCAATATACATCCTGCACTACTTCCCTCATTCCCCGGTACTCATGCTCAAAAGCAGGCACTTGAGTACGGCGTCAAAATTTCAGGATGCACCACACATTTTATTGATGAAGGCACTGACTCAGGACCAATTATCATGCAAAAAGCCGTACCGGTCTATGACGATGATACCCAAGACACACTCTCAGCACGTATCCTTAAGGAAGAACATCAGATACTGATTGAATCGGTAAAGCTTTTTTGCCTGGATAAACTTATTGTAAAGGAAAGAAAAGTTTTTGTTGTGCGATAGTTACTGGTTAGCTCGCTATTGCAAATCATTACCCTTTTATAAATAAAATACTTGCATAAAATTTCACTATACACTATAGAGTGAGCAGTCCTGAATCATGTTCTCAATTTATTTCAGGATTGTCATAGTATTATCCTGAACCCTTATTATATCATGATTGACTTGATTTAGGATAATAATTTTTTAATTGTTTCCAGGCAATGCTTTTCATAACAGGGCAGGCCATATTGACAGCTTCTGTTATGACAGAAGCTGGTAACTGGAATTATACTCACTATATTCTATTTGGGGAGGGAGTCTATGGGGTTACTTTCTATAGTTTTATTATGTATTTTTTATACAATAATCATTGTTATTATGTACGAATACTATAAACTTTTCAATTCAAAGGATGAATATACAAAACAGGAATTAAAACAGGTAATTTTCCTCATTCCCGATCACTGGTTGCCATTATTATCCAAATTCAGATTATACCCGGTATATGCGCTGCTATCACTTGTCTTTGGCATATTAATCCCGTTACTGTCAACCAACTGGTTTTTCCAGTCATCCGTATTCTGTATTCTTTTATTCATAATCCTGCCACAGATACGCAGGTCGTACAAACCAATGGAAGTCACTGTATCTGATTCCTTTTATGATGCGGTAGCTGCAGCAATTTCACACTATTACGAAATCATCATCTTTTTTTATTCATCAGGAACGTTGTCATCACTGACATTTACATGGATTACTGAAAAAGATCTTTCATTTTTATGGTTTTTGTTTAATGCTATTATCATATATAGCATCATGTTTTTCATGTTGGCTTCTATGGATAAGGAAAATGTATAAAAATTTTTTGCACTATTATCCAGAAAATTTGTACTATCATATATTGTTTTAAATAATATGCTATGAGTAGTGTAGGGAATTAATACCTAAAAATTTTATTTTTTATGTTGACGTTTATTTTTATTTTTATTACTATTTGCCTTAAGTATATGGTATATCCCTATACGCGCTTAGTTTATTAATAATATAATATGGGGTTAACCCCCTAAAGAGAAGGAGGAGCTGTTTATGAAAAAGCTTTTATTAGTTGCATTAATTGCTGTGGTAGCAATTAGCTTTACAGCATGCGGATCACAAAAGATGGGTGGTCAGGTTAAAGGTGAATCATTTATATCTGAAGGGTGGGTAACACCTGACATATTCAGAGTAACCTCCACAGGAGCACCAAAACCAGGGTTAAAGAACAAAATCCAGAGACGAGGAACAGCAAAGGAAGCAGCTATTATTATGGCTGAAAAACGAATAATTGAAAAATTTGTTGGTGCCCGTTTGGAAGGTGCCGCCGGAGCTGCTGATTATGCATCCACCGGTGTTGCAGTAGCAAAAGAATTTGGTGGCCTTATAAAAGGTGGAACCATTGTTAAAGAAACCTATGATGATGATGATAATTGCGAAATCGTCTATCAGGTTGAGAAAAAAGGTTTAAAGAAAGAAGTTGAAGGCGGCGCATACGAGAAATAATTCAATTTCATTCCAGTAAAATGAAAGCAGGCATTTATATGCCTGCTTTTTTATTTTGTATGGATAATAAAAAAATCCTGAAGAGCATTATCGTATCGCCATTCAATCCGGGCATCTCTTTTTGGAATGCGATAGTATCTAACCACAGGATATCCCAAGAGTATTGTTCCGTATACATTATTTTCATCCGGGATTAGCAAAGCTTTCTTCAAGGAATGATATACCATTGCACACCATGTAAAATAGACATTCCTCAGCCTTAAGCTTTGGGAGACTCAATGCACCATGGGGACAGATTGCAACACAATGTCCACATTCAATACATATAGACCCGGCAGTATTTAGTGTTTGTGGAATACCATTATCATCAACTGAGATTATCTTCATAGGACATTCCATAACACACAACTTGTCCTTTTTGCACTTTTCTTTATCTACAATTATTGCCGGCATACCACACTCCTTTAAAAATAAAGATTATATTTACTACATTATCAGTACAACTATAAATACAACACCACCTGTTTTGCAAATAAAGGTTAGGAATGATACACGTATTTATTATTCCACATTCTATTATAGGTGCCTCTATGCGGTTATCAAAAAACGTTAAACGGTAAGGTTACCACTTAACACTGTTACAGCTTCCCCACCAATATATACCCTGGATTCACTCATCAAAACTTTCAAAACACCACCACGCTGTGAAGCCTGGTAAGCGGTGAATGTATTTTTTTGTAGTTTTTGTTGCCAGTAAGGGCCTAAACAACAATGTGCAGATCCAGTGACGGGATCTTCATCTACCCCAAGACCAGGAGCAAAAAATCTTGATACAAAATCATATCCCATTCTGGAAGATCGTGCTGTTATGATCACACCTCTGCTATCCATTTTTTTTAAGGCTATAAAATCAGGATTTAGTTCAAGAATCTCTTTTTCTGTCTTAACTTCAATAAGATAATCCATCCTGTTTTTACCTGTGTACACAGGTTTAACACCCAATGCTTCAATAACCCAGTGAGGAATTGAATATTCTGTGGCTATCTCCTGAGGGAAATCCATTGTAATTATATCGCCCTCCTTTTTAACTGTAAGCAACCCGCTTCTGGTATGAAACTTTAGCTCTTGCTGAGCAGTAGCTATATGCTGTTCATACACTACATGCGATGTGGCAAGAGTGGCATGACCACACAAATCTACCTCTTGAAGCGGGGCAAACCACCTGAGTATAAAACCTGTATCCTGTGGCAATACAAATGCCGTTTCAGGGCAATTCATTTCACGTGCTATTGACTGCATTAATGCATCTGGAATCGGTGAGGACAATATACATACTGCTGCGGGATTACCCCTAAAGGGTTCCTGAGTAAATGCATCAACTATATATGCCGGTATCATTGTATTTCTCCTTATTTTTCCATGAATAAAGAATTATCAGAGCAAAAATTATCTGTACTAAAGTTCTGTAATATTTTGTTTCATCAGGTATATTTATAAATTCACCAAAAAAATTTATACAAAAATGAAACAATACTCCTGAAGTAATGCTATGCTTATTATGGTGATATACCTAATCCATCATAATACTTAAAGGGTAAAATTGAATCATAAAATCAATCATGAGAAAAAGCGATGGATGCATAAGCTGATTCTGGTATGTGCCATGAATGAAAAACAAGGGCAAATGCCACATCATCCAGAAAAATCCCAGTATAACACTTGCTGTAATTTTTGAGTATGACTGTTCAAGATGATCGAGCGCGTACCCACGCCATCCCAATTCTTCAGGAATTGGACCAAAGATTAACATTAAAAACATGAATGGGATAATAGATAAAGGATTTTCTAAAAATGTATCCAATGTTTTAAGTTGCGGCCATAAACCGGTAATACTGTAATGCAACAATAAACCTGAAAAAGTTGTAACAGGTATCACAAGGAATATAAACAAATAGAATCCAGGCTTTATCAATCTGATATCTAATGATCGCTTTAGAAAACTTCTCAAGTAACTGTCACCCTTTCGTTTAGCTAGTATAATTCCGGTTGCTGAGGGGGCAATGCCACCACATACATAAAACAGTATCATAACAGGATTATTTATTGGCAAGCCTCTAATAATAGGCAAAAGCCACATTCCCCAGGACCAGATAAAAGTAATGGTAAAGAATGTATAATGATTTTTCACTTTTTTATCGTTATTTGTGGTATGTAAGAACCTTACAAACTTGTTCTCCACCATAAAATTATATACATTACGTTTTTAAAGCTTTTTTTATAAGTAATTATAAAAAATGTTTGTTGTATTTATCTTCATTATTTAAAATCGATAACTGCTATAATAATTTCGTATAAAGGAATCGTGTGATACTATCAGGAAACTTTTAATACTATGAACCAACTATCCATGGTGATTACTATAGTCATAATCACCATTGCATCACCTCAATTTGCTTTCGGATACTCAATACTGCCAGATGCGGTTATGTGTAAAAAGCATTTGATTGCATCAACTGATGACGTTGAACTTTCTCCCCATCAGGCAATTACATCATATATAATGAGCACCATTACATTATTAAAAAACCCTGTTATGCTTGAAGCTTTATATACTTTTAAAAAGCCAAAAACTATGGGAATGAGATGTCCATTTAATACTGCTGATAAATTAGTAATTATTAATATACTGCATTCATTGAGATCAATGGAAGGAATTAAGTATTATTCTCATACACGGAAACGATTGCATACTCTTTTTGAAAAATCATATATAATACAGTACCCCTCAATGAAGCAAGCAGACGACCCGGTTATTACAGTTTTGAATAAAACATACTCATTCTACTCATTGCAAAAAGATACAACATTTGGTAAAATACTATATTATAATACCATAGAGCTTACTAATAATTTCATAGTATTTCATGTACAAAATGTCACCACCGTAACGTATACAATGTTTCCGGTAATGAATCGTGGCAAATTCCACCTTTTTATATTCTTTGTCTGTAATCCCAATACTATTGAAATATACTGTATGTATCTTATCAGTGAAAGCAACAATCCTTTTATATCATTGGAAGTACTTACAGAGTCATTATACAATAGATTAGATGCAATAATCCTTGCAATGTATAAAAAATTATTTGCATTGTGAGAAGTAACATTGCTTGGCGTAAACATTGCCACTTCATTTCTTCAGATGACACATCGCGAAAGACTACAATAATGCTGAGCTCATTATTGATGGAATCAAACACCATAGCAAACTGTTATCACCAGCTATTTGCTTGATATGATCAAGCCAAACAAAAAGCCACTCATAGTGAGTGGCTTTATATTAAATTGAATGTATAATAGCAATCCCGGCAGCGTCCTACTTTCCCACACCGTTACCGGTGCAGTATCATCGGCGATGAGGGGCTTAACTTCTGTGTTCGGAATGGGAACAGGTGTTTCCCCCTCTCTATAACCACCGGGAAGAATTTACTTACCGTGTGAATGAACTTTTAAAAAGATAGTCAAACTTTGTCAATAGAATTTATAAAAATTTTTTAAAAATTTTTATAAATTCTAATTAAATTCTTTTTACTAAACTATCGCAAAACTGTTGTTGTTCAAAAAAAAGTTGAAATTTTGAATTAAAAATTTAGTATGTATCATAAATATATAACATTACTTTGGGAGGATATACTATGAATCTTGAAACCACCACATGCATTTCATACGATCATCTTGATGCCATTCAACGGTATGCAAAACTGTATGAACTGTCTTTGAGCAGATTTATTATAAATTTCATTAACTACGTCGTTTCACATAAATCTATTCAGATAAAAGCATATTCACAATTATCGTACAGGAAACGCTACTCAGGTAAATGGAGAAGGCTGCACATTGTGTTGCTGGAACATGAATATGAATTTATTATGGATATCAGGAAGGTTTATAAAATGTCTCTGGCAAAATTTATTGCATACTGTATGGATAATTATCTTAATGACTACCTCAATGCTTTAGAAAAAGAAGATAATACCGATAACTATCGATTCAGTGGATATTGTTTTCATGTTTTCCTTGAAGAAGGGATTCAATGCTGCCAATTTTACTGGGGGCCACATCCCGAAATATTAAAAAAAGCACATGCAATATCATAAAATTTTTCACACACGCCACATAATCCATTAGCAAATTTGACTTGTTTAAACACAAAGATGAAGTATATTTAATTGCAATACTGGTATGTCCGTGTAGCAGTAAAATATGGGAAAAGATAGCATTATATCAACCACAACACAAAAACTAATCTCTATTGTACCTGACGGTTATAAACCAATGCGCCTTGATGTTTACCTGGCCGGGCGTTTCACCTATCTTTCCCGGTCAAAATGGCAAAAAGAAATTAAAAATAGAAAAATTTTTGTCAATAATATACCGATAACTATCCCTCATTATATTGTTTATCAGCACTATGTCATTGAATACAAACGCCAGTCCGTTGAAGAACCTGCTGTTGACCCCAATTACACCATACTCTATGAAGATGACTACATAATCGCAGTTAATAAAAGCGGCAATCTTCCCACTCACCCGGCTGGCAAATATTTCCACAACACACTTACCATGCTGTTGTGGTCACACACAGGCATTCAGTGCATGCCACTCAACCGCCTGGACCGAGAAACATCAGGCGTGGTCGTGCTTGCCAAAGACGGACGCATTGCCTCAGCATTTTTACAATACTCAAAAACTGTCGCTAAAACATATTATGCGATAGTTACCGGTAATTGCACCTTTTCCTCATTAACAGTTGACACCCCTATAGGAATAGCACAGGACTCACGTATCCGGAAAAAACGCGCAGCATATCCTGACGGGCAGTGGCACGCAGTTACCCGTTTCACCGTCATTAAGCGCTACAATGGTTACACGCTCATCAGGGCAGTACCACAAACCGGTCGCACTCATCAGATACGTGTACACTGTGAACATATAGGCCACCCAATAACCGGCGATACAATGTACTGTAATAGTGACAATGATTTCCTTGAATATATAGAATCAAAAGGTACTATAAAGCGTCAATTTCCCCGCTGTGCCCTTCATGCACGCATGTACCGCTTATATCACCCATTTTTACAAAAGATGATTGCAATAAAAGCACCATTGCCACAGGATATGCGTACATTTTTATTACAATTAGATAATACCGATGGCTCATCCAACAATACCACCCAAAGCTAAACTGTTTATAGGGCTGTTAACCGCCCGTGATGACATATTATTTCATACCATAAACATATTACAAAAGAAATATGGCACCATCGATCTGCAATCAGACCCAATACCCTTTTCGCACACCGATTACTACAGTACAATTGGTAAAAATTTATATAAGATATTCATAAGCTTTGAAAAGCTTATCAACAGGGAAAATATAGCAAAAATAAAACTGTTTACCAACAAGGTAGAAAATAAATTTTTACACAATGGCAACCGCACCATTAATATTGACCCTGGATATCTTACCCTTTCCAATGTATTTCTGGCTTCATGCAAGGATTATTTTCATAGAGTGTATGTGGCCAGAGGTGTATATGTGGAAAACGAATATCGTTATGTGGCAAAACATTACCAGCCATGGGAATGGACATATCCCGATTACCGCAAAAAAGAATACCTTCAGTTTTTTGAAACACTACGTTCAATCTACTATGAACAAATAAAACAACGGTAATTTCTAATATAACATAAAATCGACAGGCGGATTAATAATAGAATATTGAAAATTTTGCAAAAGCTGCATAGCAACATTTTCCACATTTTCCACATTACCAAGTGTTGCAGTAAGCATGTCTTTTCCTGCCTGTGCATTCTTTTTACCTGTACACAGTGCCCTGAGCACAGCAGCAAAGATATTGTTATTTTGTATCTTCAACACACTGTTACATGCTGACAGAGCTGCATCGTAATCTTCCAGTGTAAAGTGTCCATACGCTAAAAGCATCAGGGCTTCAACATGTTTTTTGTTTTTCTTTATAGCTTTAGTACATTCAGCAATACACCCGGTATGGTTACCCCCGGCAAAATAGGCACAGGCTATGTTGTAGTACACTCTGTCTTCATCCAGTCCCAGTTGCAGTGCCTTCCCAAAGTATTCTAAAGCTTCATCATATTTCTGCTGCTGATACATACTGCATGCATACACATCACATCCACGGGCAAAGTTTGGCTTGTCGTCTATGGCTTTGTTGGCCCAGGCTGCTGCATGAGCATAATCCAGGTTGCAATAGTACAAAAGCGCAATGTTGTAACTTATAAAAGCATTATATGTGTTAGCTCTGTGAGCCATAATAAAGTACGATAGTGCCTGCTGCCATTGCCTGCGCAAAGCATACACATAGCCAGCAGCATTCAGTGCGCGCGAATACGCTGGTTTTAAAGCAAGTGCAATGTAGAGATTATTCAAAGCATCATCATGTTTGTTCTGGTTAATACTGTGTATGGCTGAAAAATAAAAAATTTCTTTAACCGGTGGATATTTATTTGTATACTCATCAATATATTTTTTCATTAAGCTGTAGTACCCGTTAAGATACAATGTGTTAATGTATGCCAGCAGATCCGTCATGCCTATGTAATCAACTGAATCCTTAATAACTTCATCACGTGACATAGTAAGCATCCCATCCCTTTGTCTGGCAAATGCATTATCAGGGTACAGCATCACTACCATAATACATGCGATAGTTACCCTTAATAGCATTCCTGCAGCCCCATCCTTTCTTTTAGGAACGAACATACAAAAATACACCTTTAAAATATTGAATTTCTTATGCATTCTATTTTGAATTCCGATGCAGTCATGACACATAATTGTGCCAGGTAACCAGGCGTTTACCCCATGTTTAGCATTATACAAAAAAGGCTGTGCGCTGCACAGCCTTTTTTTTAGGTACATTGCTTAAATTATTAAATAAATATCTGGCACTGTACGGTTATCTGCTTGTTCTTAAAATCATCACTGTCATCTTTTAACTGCTGGGCATATTCAACTTTGACATTGGCATTGTGCCCTTTAATGTAGTAATTCAAACCGCCAGCAATCTCAGATGTTTTTGATTTTACGCTACCATTTTCGGTTTCTTTATAGTAGTAGCGTGCAACTGGCTGCCATGTTCCATTGATAAGGAATCCGCCCTCAGCAAAATACATATTTGCTTTCTCTGCACTTACGCCAAATACACCATTTTTCACATTTACATACGCTCCCTGTAGTGTTAACACATAGTTTGAAGCTACCGGATGGTCAAAATATACATCAGCTGTCCATGCAGTGTAATCTTTGGCTTTTGCTCCCGGTGTAGTATATACATCCTGCTGATAATCTACGCCAAAACCAAAGCTTATTATGCTCTTTTTGCCCAGGTAATTTCCACTGTAGAAAAATCCATCCTCAGCATCCTTAAGGTTTACCTGTATACGCCCGGTATATCGAGGCATGTCGTTTTTATTGGTAATAGGTGTTGTTGTTGCATCTCTATCTTTTCCACCAAATACACCAACGCGGTAATCAATCAATCCATTTGCAAGCAGTCCCCTGAATTCAACCCCGGTATCGCGCCATAGATTGCCGCCAACAGGAACTACCGCAGTGGTATAATCAGCACACAGCAATGTTGCTGCCGACTGCCTGTCATGGTGCATGAAGGGAAGCAGTATATGTCCAAAGGCTATCTTTAATTCCTTGGCTATGGTAAAATCGATGTAGGCATCCTGAGTAAATAAGTTTGTTTGCGCACCATCTTCCTGATTGGGAGCATCGGTTTCCATAAAGAATTCAACGCCCTGTGCTGCCTGCCCTTTTATGATGACACGCGAACGGCGGATTTTAAAATCTTTTGCCCAGTAATCACTTTCTGTGCCACCATCCTTATACTGTGAAAATGCCTGTACCTGCAACAAATAGTGAAGTTCCAGATACTGATCATCACCAAACGTAAACTTTGCAATACCATCAGCTGCAAATGAAGGTGCTGCCAATCCAACAACTAATGCAGCAGCAACCAAAAGTTTTGAAAGCTTCATAAAAAATTCCTCCTTAAAAATAATTTTTAAATATTGTGTGTGGATTTTATAAAAAATCCATAAATTTGTGTTTTTGTATTTTATATGTATTTTTTTGCAATAATTTTTTTATTTTATGAGCTATCCCGCAAATATACTCTTGAGCTTACAATTCATGCATTATGTCTTTCAACTTTTCTTATTCCCGATATTGCTATATCCACCATATGTTGTATTACCATTTCTATGGGACATTTTGTAAATACTGTTGTTTTTTTTACTTCCAATAGTAACACCCCATCTATCATCCCCCATAATGTTATTGCCGTTTTCATGGGATCAACCGTTTTAAATGTTTTTTGCTTTATCCCCTCCTGTATAACATTTGCAACTAACGATAACAATGCCAGCGTACGCGCTTCCAGTTCAGCAACGTTTTGTGTGTTATAAAAAAATTCATCATTCCCAAGATGCAGGATTTCGGTTATATAAAAATATTCTTTATATTCATTAAAAAATTTAAAATACGCATATGCTAATGCATAAAGTTTGTCTACGGGATTATCCTGCGCCTCATATAGCGATTTGTTCAACAGGCCTTCAAGTATCTGGATACCATCTTTATTTAACTCACGATATATGGCTATCTTACTAGTAAAATAAAGGTAAAATGCTGCCGGGCTTAAATGTGCTTTCCTGGTTATCATTTCCACCGTTGTGCTTTTAAATCCCTTTTGCGCAAAAAGCGGTAATGCCGCTTTTTTCAGCTGTTTTTTGCGGTACTCTTTTTCTATATCTGTCCGTGCACGCTGTTTATTCATTATGTATTATCCCACGCTTTAATTAACAAAAGCTACTAATATACACAATAAAAAATTTTCAATAATTATAATAAATTTGAGTTGACAGTATAACTAAATAATCATTTACTTATTTTAAGGTGTCAGAGCCTGCAGTCGTGGTCATCTAAAATTTTATCTTCGTATGGATTAATCCATGAAACTCACGTACACTTTCAAAAAGCGCCATATTGTATATCTATTAATCTTTGCTGCCATACTATATTATTTCATAAAAATACATCCCTTTGGCGCCTACCAGGTATATCCTGATAAACTATCGCCCCAAAATGAAGGTGAATACAAATATGACATTCCTCTTGACCCTAAAAGCCCATGGCCAAAATTCAGGGCAAACAGCCTGCAAAACGGTAGAAGCGCTGTAAAACCAGCATACAGCTATTCACTTCGTCCATGGGTATTTACAACAGGCAAAGGCATATTCAGCTCGCCAGTTGTTGATGCTGAAGGCACTGTATACATTGGTTCAGCTGACCATTATTTTTACGCCATCAGGCAGAATGGCTCACTTAAATGGAAAATCAAAACAGGGGAAATCATTGATTCATCAGCGCTCCTTGATGACAGGGGTTTTGTGTATGTGGGCAGTGGCGACAGTTATGTTTATTGCATCAACAGAGAAACCGGCACCATTGTATGGAAGAACAAAGCTCACAGCGTTCAGGAAGTGTGGGAACAGTTTAAGATAAAAACATACAACGTGAACTGGTTTGAAGGTAATATTGGCATGCTTCCCGATGGCAGCATCATTGCCCCAAACGATAACTATCTGGTATATCTGATGGACCGTCAAAACGGAAAAAGGATAACACAATTCCCTGCCAATGAAATGATATGGTCGCTTCCTGCTATAAACACAAAAACAGGGAAGATGTTTTTCGGCACACAGTTTATGGCTTTCAAGAATGTGTATTGCTATAACTATCGTACACAAAAAGCAGAATGGTCAAACGGCGGGCTTGGTTCCAATGCGGCTTCACCACTCCTTACAAACAGCAATGAAAAGGGGATGGTAATTGTTGGCGGTTATGACGGCTACGTCCGTGCGTATGCGCAGGACAGTGGTAAACAGCTCTGGAAACAGGGCCTTCGTGACCACATCTATGCAAGCCCATCACAGCTTTCAAATGGGCTTATCATCCAGCCATGCGCTGACGGCACCATATATGCGCTCAATCCGCAAAACGGCAAGGCAGTGTGGGCCTTTGACACATTAGAGCCCATACGATCGTCAGTAGCCATTGATGGCAATGACATTATATACGTTGGTTCCGGCGAAGGCAGACTTTACTGCCTTAATCCCGATGGCACCCTGCGATGGTCATATCTGTGCATTGATGAAGACCGCAATGATTTAAACAGCTCTCCGGCACCGGGGCCACACGGTGTATACATAGGCGGTGAAAACGGCGGCGTCTTCTTTATCCCGTATGATTATCCATTACACAATGCAGATAAAGATACAAACTGTTATACTGGCAAAGGTGAGGTTCTTCCTGACCATGGCGCCTTTTTAGTATATACCAGTTCATTTGGCAAGCTGTTGCCTCAACCACCTTCACACATTGATGCTAACCAGCCACTAGCCTTTACACTTTTTGTACGTAAAGATGGCGATACTATAAAATCGGCAATTGATAGCAAATCCTTGCACATCGCTGTTACCGGCAATCCCGGATTCAGGGTTGATGTTTCAGCCAATAAACAATTTTTTATTATAACACCACAGGAAACATGGATTGACCACAATGGCGGCACAATTACAATAAGCATTACAGGGAATTACATTACCAATATGCATCGCTTTGGTTTAAAATTTTTTGGTGGCTCAAAAGCCGGTTCATTTAATATTAAACATACATTTGCGATAGCTCCTTATAAAGGTGTTTTGCCATATACGTATCCCCAGCTCACTGGCAATCCCCAGACAGTGTTTGCATTTAAACGATTAGCTGCGCCAAACCCAACAATGCTTCCTTCGTGGAATCAGATTGGTTTTGATTCACTGCACTATGTAGGCGGTGTTGTCAGCAAAGCCAGCGGTGGGCTTGTTGTGTGGGTTGTTGGCGGGAAACTTCAGGATGGCAAAACAGCCATCAATCCTCTACTTGATGTGCGGTATCCATTATATCTTAAATGGGATAACGGTTGTGTTACGTTATACAATTATGATGGGTTCAAGATTAATTTTATTGGCTCGTGGGATATGCCCTTCTGTGTGTACCGTCTATCTACAACAGGCAATCCCGTAACAGGAACTATCCAACACTCCCCTGCCCTTTGTGCTGTTGCACTTGGCGATGAGATTGAATTTTACGGAAAATTTTTAAAACTTATGGGTATGACCCAATTTGATACAGGGCACATGGCGGTGTTTGGCGGTGCAAATATGGATTTACATGCAGGCGGTATTGCCACAATGCCTCAGGGTGCTGGCACAGTAAGCTTTGAAGCACGTCCAACCTTCATAAAGGCACTATTGAAACAGTCCCGCTTAAAGAAGAATGAGCATGTTTACAGTATCATGGTTGCCGATGCTGAAAATGGGAATCCTCTCCCGCTGTATTACACCAGGCGCACCAGAGTTAAATTTGTGAACGACACTGTACAGGAAATTTCCATTGAATTTGACAAAGGCCAGGTTAAAGGAAAAGTCAAAGCATACTGTATTGTGGACACCTACCCCATAGCCTGGCAATTATTGCAGATGACAGAAGAATGATGTATTGCAGTTACATTGTTTTATCATCATTCATTTTTTGATTTGACGTTATCTGCCATTAATACTACTATACCACATTGTGTTTGGCCTTACCATATACACGTATTGATTTACCAAACACAAACCATCACAATGACAGAAAGGAAACATGTATGAACTGGTATACGATGCCTGTTGAAGATGTTGTTACTTCCTTAAAAACATCATATAAAGGAATTACACAGGAAGAAGCACAATCCCGCCTTAAAGTGTATGGCTTCAATGAACTGAAAGAAAAAAAGAAAATAACGCCGCTCATGATGCTCTTACACCAATTCACAGATTTTATGATACTGGTATTAATAGCAGCGGCTTTGCTTTCAGGGTTTCTGGGCGAGCTTTCTGACACTATAGCCATTATAGTTATTTTAGTGCTCAATGCTATTATAGGTTTTGTGCAGGAATACCGTGCTGAAAAGGCTATGGAAGCATTGAAGAAAATGTCAGCCCCCATGGCAACCGTCATTCGTGATGGGAAACCTGTGAATATCCATACCCGCGAAATCATTCCCGGGGATATCGTCCTGCTGGAAGCAGGGAAGATAATCCCTGCTGATTTGCGGCTCATTGAAGCTGCCCAGCTAAAAATTGAAGAAGCAGCATTAACGGGCGAATCAGTTCCTGTTGAAAAACAAATACAGCCAATTAATGAAGAAAATCTCCCACTGGGCGACCGAAAAAACATGGCATATAACGGCACAATTGTGACATATGGAAGAGGAAGTGGAATAGCTGTTGCAACAGGCATGAATACTGAACTGGGCAAAATTGCAACAATGCTGCAGGAAGAAGAAGAGGTAAAAACGCCATTACAAAAGCGTTTAGCAGTATTTGGCAAAAAACTTTCTATAGCAGTTCTGGTTATCTGTGCAGTTATTTTTGTGATTGGACTTTTACGTGGTGAAGAACCACTCACCATGTTACTCACCGCAATCTCTCTGGCTGTTGCAGCAATACCCGAAGCACTGCCTGCAGTAATCACCATTTCACTGGCTCTGGGCGCCCGAAAGATGGTAAATCAAAACGCCCTTATACGCAAACTTCCCGCTGTAGAAACATTGGGTTCGGTAACATACATCTGTTCAGACAAGACGGGTACGCTTACACAAAACAGGATGACTGTTGAAACTATTTTTCTTAATAACACATTATTTACGGCAACTCAGCCGCTTCAGGACAAGCACAGTAAAAGTACGCTGTTATTTTTCTTTGCCCTGGCTCTTAATAATGATGCCATACGTGATGCATCCGGCTCACTGTTAGGTGACCCAACAGAAACAGCGCTGTATAACTATGCTTTTGCCAATTCATTTGATAAAGCTTTGCTGATTCAAACGCTACCCCGTGAAGCCGAAATACCTTTTGATTCTGAAAGAAAGTGTATGACCACTATTCATAAAAACACAAACCATGAAATAACCCAATCGCCATATATAGTATTCACCAAAGGAGCTATTGATACCATCATTGATATAAGCAACACCATCATGATTAATTCAGAGATAGTTCCCATCAACAAAGATGTAATTTTAAAAGCAGCCGAACAACTCTCTGGGCAGGGATTACGGGTACTGGGTATAGCAGTTAAATTTTTAAATGAACTTCCCCAAAACTTATCACCGGAAACTATCGAAACAGATCTTACCTTCATAGGTCTTGCTGGCATGATTGACCCTCCCCGGCAGGAAGCACAACAGGCTGTGTCTGAATGTAAATCAGCAGGTATCAAGCCGGTTATGATTACAGGCGACCATCCGCTGACAGCAAAAGCCATAGCAGAGCGACTTGGCATTATTGATGAAAACCGCCCCTATATTATAACAGGCAAAGAATTGCAGCAGCTGTCGCTTGAAGAATTTGAACAAAAAGTTGAATACATCAGTGTGTATGCAAGGGTTGCCCCTGAGCAAAAGCTGAAGATTGTAAAAGCATTGCAGGATAAAGGTCAATTTATTGCCATGACTGGCGACGGTGTCAATGATGCACCTGCTTTAAAGCGGGCAGATATTGGTGTTGCCATGGGGATAACAGGAACTGATGTATCAAAGCAGGCGGCACACATGATTTTGCTTGATGACAATTTTGCAACCATTGTGAAAGCAATCAAAGAAGGAAGGAAAATCTTTGACAATATCCGAAAATTTATAAAATATACCATGACCAGCAATTCAGGTGAAATATGGACAATATTTTTAGCTCCGTTTTTTGACTTACCCATTCCGTTGCTTCCTATACATATTTTATGGATAAATCTTGTCACCGATGGTCTGCCCGGTCTTGCACTTGCGTCTGAACCTGAAGAAAAGGGAATTATGCAGCACCCGCCACGACATCCACAGGAAAGCATTTTTGCTCATGGCCTTGGAGCTCACATCATATGGGTGGGACTGCTCATGGGAACTGTTTCTATTATTACGCAAGCACTTTCCATCACATTATGGAATGCTCACTGGCAAACCATGGTATTTACAGTGCTGTGTTTAAGCCAGATGGGGCATGTGCTGGCAATACGCTCGGAAAAAGAGTCTTTATTTACACGTGGTCTTTTCTCAAACAAACCGCTGCTGGGAGCTTTTGTACTTACATTTGTGCTTCAAATGGCAACCATATACGTTCCCTACCTCAGTGGGATTTTTAAAACGCATCCATTAACTTTTGAGGAACTAAGCATAACAATAATATTATCGTCAGTGGTATTTATTGCCGTTGAAATTGAAAAATTTTTTAAACGCAGGTTTGCATTGTAACCATAATAAACACTGAATTTTTTAGTGCGATAGTAACCGGGCATAAAAATAGCATGGGCAATCAAAGTATCTTTTAAATCATTGCCATGTAGTATGCATACTTGATAAAACCAACATGGCTGGTGATGCCCAATTTTGCCATGATGTTTGATTTGTGGTTCCGAACAGTTTTTTCGCTGATTCCAAGCATGGCAGCAATGTCTTTTGTTGAATACTCTTTTGCAATAAGCTGCAAAACTTCCTTTTCCCGCTTTGAAAGAGCACATAGTCTTTTTGAGGTTTTATTTTTCACCATAATATCTTCAAGGACTTCATCAGACAGCAGTGGTGCATAAAAACTATTATGAACCATAACATGAAATATAGCAGCCACCAGATGCGATATTGCAATGGATTTAGACAAAAAAGCCGATGCACCTACTGCCAGTGCATTGAAAGCAAGCAAGTCATTAAAATAACCTGAAAGAATGATTATTTTTACAGCCGGCATTACTTTTAATATATTTTTACTGGCTTCAATTCCATTTTCATTCTTAAGCCGCACATCAACAATCAAAACATCAGGTTTTGTTGCTTTGATATTTTCAATAGATGATGATATATTTTCAGCTGTGCCAACAACATTTATGTTATCAATTAGCTCAAGGCTCTGAGCCAGTGTATCCCGCACAAGGTTTTCATCTTCTATAATAAAAACCTTTATAAACTCTGATACAATAGCCATATGTTTAATCCATTTTTTATATATTGCATTTTATTATACATCATCTCCTGTTTTAGTCAATAGGCAAATGTCCTAATAAATAGGCATTTTTCGCTAAAATAATTATTTTTATTCTCCCTCATTATTTATTTTTATATAATTTTTTTATCCTGTTACGATTACTGCTTATATTAGTAATCAAGACACAGTACATTACCCCTTACCGATAAATAGTGTTAACAGGTTTTTGGGATTATATATTTATGTAGAAAGCTTACTATAAGCTGGTACAATGGTACACTAACAGTATTTTTATACTTCCAGACGTTAAACTTTATAATACTGACATAAAATTTTCATTTCATATAAGTCATATAAGGGTATCTGCCATGGATAAAGTCAGTTTTGCAACCAGAAACACAGCATTAGCTGTTACCACTTTGGGCTCATTTCTTACATCATTTATGGGTTCATCTATTAATGTTGCTCTCCCTGTTATAGGGAAAGAATTTGCCATTGATGCAATTGTATTAAGCTGGATTGCAACATCTTACCTTTTATCTGCAGCCATGTTTCTGGTACCTTTTGGCCGAATAGCTGATATCTACGGCAGGAAGAAAATCTTTACCTATGGCATCATTCTCTATACTTTTTCATCATTTCTCACAGCTATCGCACCATCTGCCTTTATACTCATTGTATTTAGAGTACTTCAGGGGATAAGCGGTGCAATGATATTCAGTACCGGATCTGCCATGCTCATATCAGTATTCCCTCAAAAACAGCGTGGCCGGGTTCTGGGTATTAATGTATCAGCGGTTTATATGGGTCTTTCAACAGGACCTTTTTTAGGCGGCATTTTAACACAACATGCAGGTTGGCGCAGCATATTTGCACTAAGTGTTGTATTGGGGATAGCGATAGTTATATTAATGTATTCTAAACTGGAAGGCGAATGGGTTGAAGCTCGCGGTGAAACGTTTGATTTTACCGGATCGCTCATCTATGCAGCTGCTTTAACCATGTTACTGTTTGGTTTTTCATCGCTTCCCTCAGTATTTGGAATAATTATGATAGCAGGAAGCATTGGTTGCATTCTACTTTTTATAAAATGGGAGATGAACACCAGACACCCTGTTCTTGACATGAATCTTTTCAGAAATAATACTGTTTTTACATTTTCCAACGTAGCAGCGTTAATTAATTACAGTGCAACATTTGCTGTAACATTCATTGTAAGTCTTTATCTGCAATACATGAAAGCTTTAAGCCCGCAAAGTGCAGGGATTGTCCTTATTTCCCAGCCTGTTACCATGGCTTTATTTTCACCTCTTGCAGGCAGAATGTCAGATAAAATTCAGCCTCAGGTTATTGCTTCTTTTGGTATGGCAGTTACCACAATTGGGCTTTTGCTATTAACATTTTTACATGCGCACACATCGCTTTTATTCATTATTACCTGCTTAATTTTCATAGGTTTTGGCATAGCACTTTTTTCTTCACCAAATACCAATGCTGTCATGAGTTCGGTTCCTAAAAAATATTACGGGGTTGCTTCCGGTACGCTGGGAACAATGCGGCTAACCGGGCAGGCTTTCAGCATGGGCATTGTTACATTAATTTTAGCATTACATATGGGAAGAGTTCAGATAACTCCATTGTACTTTGACAGGTTCCTGCAAAGTTCAAAATCAGCATTTGTTATATTCACATTACTGTGCTTTGCAGGTATATTTGCTTCGTTGGCACGGGGTAAATTACATAGATAGTTATTATAATATAAAAAAAGGGAGCACTATGGCCCCCTTTTCTATATTATAACTATCACCAGTTACTATCGTTCAACCGTTACTGCATGTCCCTGACCACCACCAATGCACAGTGTTGCTATACCTTTTTTTGCATTTCGCTTTATCATTTCATAAATCAATGTAGTGAGTATACGTGCACCACTTGCTCCAATTGGATGCCCTATTGCAATAGCACCACCGTTCACATTAACTTTTGAAGTATCCCAACCCAATTCTTTATTAACCACAACAGCCTGTGCAGCAAACGCTTCATTTGCTTCTATTAAATCTAAATCCTGAACTTTCCAGCCAGCTTTTTGCAGTGCTTTTTTGCTTGCAGGTATCGGGCCTGTACCCATAATTGCCGGATCCACTGCAGCTGAAGCATATGATACAATACGACATAGTGGAGTTATCCCCAGTTCCTTTGCTTTATCAGCCGACATGACAACCGCTGCCGCTGCACCATCGTTTATACCCGATGCATTGCCTGCTGTCACAACACCATCCTTCTTAAACGCTGGTTTTAATTTTGTCAGTGCATCCATGGTTGTACCAAAGCGGGGATGTTCGTCGGTATCAAAAACAACATCTCCCTTTTTGCCTTTAATTATAACAGGAACTATCTCGTCTTTAAATCTTCCTGATTTTATTGCAGCTTCAGCCTTTTGCTGACTCCCCAGAGCAAATTCATCAAGTTCTTCCCGGGTTAGTTTCCAGCGTTCAGCCACATTTTCAGCCGTTATACCCATGTGATATTGATTAAACGCATCCCATAGCCCATCTTTAATCATAATGTCTATTAATGCTCCATCATTCATGCGGTATCCCCAGCGTGCCTTCTGAAGAACAAAAGGGGCTGCACTCATATTTTCAATACCACCAGCAACAATGATTTCGGCATCACCTGCTTTTATTATCTGAGCTGCTAAACTTATAGAGCGTAATCCTGATGCACACACCTTATTTATTGTCATTGCCGGAACTTCCTGCGGAATACCTGAATAAATCAAAACCTGCCGTGCAGTATTCTGTCCCAACCCTGCTTGCAAAACATTCCCTAAAATAACATTTTCAACCTGCCCAGGAGTAATCCCAGCCCGTTTTATGGCTTCCTTAACAACTATTACTCCCAATTCCACAGCGGTCACGTCTTTCAGGGCACCCCCAAACGTACCAACAGGAGTACGAACTATTGATGCTATAACCACATCCTTCATAAAGACCTCTCTTATAATAATATATTCATACAAATTAGCATATTAAAGATAAATCAACATCTCTATATGTGACAATCGTAGTAAACCATTTTACACTTGTAAAGAAAAATTATTTTTATTAACAAAATTGCAAGAGCATTCTTCAAGAATAAAGGTCAAAAAAAATATTTTTTGTTGACATATATTTTATACTGTAATAATGAGTTAGTACTCACTCTTAGTTATGCGTTGATATCGTTATAGCTATTTTTATCAGGTTTGGTTACATATTTAATGGATTTTAAAGCAATACAACATAAACAATATGTGATTATATAAAAGGAGCTATCGCCATGATAAAAAAAACAATTATAACAACTATTGTGTATGTTCTTTCAGTCTTTATTCTTGCTCTTGCCCTTATTATAGGCTGGTGGTTTGTTCGTCCCAATACATCCCGGGTTGATCCTTCTCTTAATTTAGAAATATGGGAAGCAGTCAACGATGGGATGCACAATTCTAATACTGATATGACATATTTTAACAATTACTTTTACCTTGTTCATGCTTCTTCTCCCTATCATTTTGCAACTCCGGAGTGCAAGCTTATAGTATTGCGTTCTAAGGATTGTAAACAGTGGGAAAAGCTTTTCACGATTCAAATACCCGGTGAGGACATTCGCGATCCTAAGTTTTTGGTCATTGGCAATACATTAATACTGTTTGTCCTTAAAAGCATTGAATTTACTGCTGAACCCTATTCAACAGCCTATTTAATTTCAAATGACGGCAGGAAATGGAGCCCGTTACAGGAGATAGCACATAAAGGGTGGCTTTTCTGGAGGCCAAAGACTTTTGATGGGAAGCGGTGGTATGTTCCTGCCTACTGGCATGAGCATGGGAAATCAATGCTTTTTACATCAACTGATGGCATAAACTGGGAGCCTGTCTCTTTAATCTATGAAGGTGATCGCAATGACGAAACCGCAATTGAATTTTTGCCTGACGGAACCATGATAAGCACCCAGCGGCTGGAATATACAGACTCGTGGTTAGGCGATAGCCGTGCATGCACCGGCATACGGATGGCAAAACCTCCCTATACACAGTGGACGGGCATAAAGGACTACAGCACCCGCCTGGATGGTCCGGCACTCTTTTCATTCAATGGGAAGATATATGCAATTGGCAGAAGAAATCCCTATACACCGGGACTGCTCAACAAATATGGCAGCATACTGGCAAAAAAGCGCACATCCCTGTGGCTTGTAACACCTGAAAAGCTTGTATGGCTTTCAGATGTTCCCAGTGCCGGCGATACCACTTATGCAGGGTATGTGATACGTGGCAATACCATAATTTTTAGCTATTACACCAGTGATATACATCACGATTATCCATGGATAGTGGGCATGATAAAGCAAAGCCCCATCATGATGGGCAAACTTGATCTTAAATTACTTGAACAACTGGCAAACACCAAACATTGATATCGCCGTATGAATCGTTTACATATAATGAAAAGCACTTCCATGTTGACAGAATTGACAGGGATGTGTATTATCAGCTTTTCCATTCCGTAAATTTAAGCTTTGTATCAGGCTTGTATAACATTTTATTGTATTACTGGAGGCACTATGAAAAAAACTGTAGCATGTATTATTGGGTTGTGTTTGTTCTTTGCATTACACAATGCAATGGCTGCCCGTCTTTCGGATGAAGACCTGGCAAAAAAGATTGAAGGCTGGTACCCAACAGGGCTCCCGCTTGTTAACTATGACAGCGATAACGGGTTTGGATACGGCGTACGCGTTTATCTGTATAATAACGGTACCCGCGATGACGAATATTTTGCCTATGCACCGTATAAGATGCAGCTATACGGACAGTTTTATCAAACAACCAACGGGTATCAGTACCATGAAATAAATTTAGACATGCCCTATATATTTGGTACTAAATTCCGAATCATTACTTCAATAGCGTATGACAAAAAGATTAATGCCAATTACTTTGGGCAGGGTGCTGATACTGCAAAAGGTACATTAAAACTTTATACTGCGTATCCATCAACTTATGAAACATTTGATACATTCCAGGATTATTTAGATTATGCTGATAACGATGAACGTTTCATAAAGTACTACAATTATGAATACACCAAGCCAAGCTATTTTCTGAATGTTTACAGGGATATAACGCATAACCTTAAATTTCTTGCTGGACTTGAAGTAAAGAAAGTTACCATAGACACCTGGAATGGGGAAAAGTTTGACGGCACTTCTCAGGGGCCAACGCTTCTTGAACAACGGCACCCCTTAGGATATGACGGCGGATGGTCAAACTTTGCCCGTGCAGGCATCTACTATGACACCCGTGACTACGAACCCGATCCCAAAACAGGATACCTCATTGATTATGCCTTTGAAATATCTGATGATACAATTGGATCAGATTATGATTTTACACGCCACACTGTCCAGCTTCAATATTATTTTCCACTTGCGCAATCACTAACGCTGGCACTGCGCGCAGGCTACACCGACGCCAACGGCAATACCCCATTCTTTGAAATGGGTTATTTTGGATTTTCACTCAACCGCCGCACAGGTCTTGGCAACAACAGGACACTGCGTGGGTATCGCGAACAGCGTTTTGTTGGACCCACCATGACTGTTGCAAACGCAGAACTTCGCTTCAAATTTGCCGAAGCCAATCCCTGGGGACAGAATTTTCAGTTTAAAATCACCGCATTTTATGATGTGGGCAACGTTTATGACGGTGCAGCTGATCCGTTTACTGATCCACGTTTTGGTGATTACCATCAGGGTTATGGTGGCGGGCTAGTTATTGCATGGAATATGGCCACAATTGTGCATTTCTACTATGGGATGAGCAAAGAAGACTCTTCAGTATCTGTTGATTTCAGCCATACATTTTAGGGCGATAGTTACTGATAATCAGGAAGGCTGTACAAAAACACTGCCTTCCTGATTAATGGCTTTATTTGTTATTCCTTATAAGTATTTCCTTAATGGCGGCAGCTAAGATTCTTCCACCTTTCCCGTTTATATGGATATTATCGGTCATATAGGTCAGGCCGCGGCTATCTGAAATAGAATTCCAATCCCTGCCTAAAAGATAATGCTGTATAATTGCGCTGTACATAAACCAAAGACCTGTAGTATAAGGGGCAACATCCCGTTTGCCCCGGCGTATCAAATCGCGGGTAAGAATCTCATTCAAGTCTATATACCCCAATTTCTCTTTTTCGGCAATATCCCTGATAATGGCCGAGTATTCCATACTGCGTTTGAATGGGATGCTGTCAATATTTTCACCCAGCGGTGGTAGCGATATCAGCACAATCTTTGCATGTATTTTTGTTTTTAAAATGCTGACTAATGTGCGATAGTTTTCTGCAAACCATTCTTTGGTTGGCTTTTGCGGCAGATTCCACAGGTCATTGTAACGCTGGTATTCCTCATCATTAAGCGAGCCCTTAAGATCATTAGTCCCAATCCATACAAATACATAGTGTGGTTTCAGCGCAATAACACTGTCAACAACCTGAAGAAGGTTATACACCAACCGTGAGTTGACTCCTTCGTTTACAAACACATAGTTTTGTAAATCAGGATCATCATCAAGGTAACCAACATAATCAAAACTGACTGCTGCATGTGTTAAACTATCGCCAAAAAACACTACAATCTTTTTGTCTTGCGGCAGTGCAGTTTCCAGCATGGCCTGTGCATTATTTGCAGGAACCTTTGTTGCCTTATAATACACATAACCATACACAGCACCAAACACAACAATAAGACACAGAACTATAATCAAAATCTTTTTTACCATACTTCTCCTCCAATTATTATAGCATCTTTCTTAAACAAACTATATTGATGGTACCGTAATTGTTGATATTCTATAGCATGTTGAGCCCACCATTGGTGCAATCAGATTTAATGTACAATACTAGATTATCCTTTTAAAATATAATATGTCAAATCAAATAACTATAACGAGCACATTAATACATCATCTGAATAATTCTGAAATGTTAGTTTGTATGTATAGTATATCAGAGATCATGATGACAGTATATAAGGTCAACGGCAATTGCCACTCAATATACATCCCCCAAGGTAATTTGCTAACTATCCTGGTTTGCCCGGGACTACCGGAAAACCTGGTATTTCTTTATGCCATCCTGTATTGCAAAAGCACCGCAGGGTATCTTTTCTCAACAAAAAATCTTTTCTCTTATGCATCCAAAACCAGAATGGCACGTCCCATTATATTGAATATTTGAATGGCATTGCATATAGTAATCCGTGAAATTAATACAAAAGCATCCTTGCCTGTTACAATTCTCTAAACTTCAACAAATGGTTAAAAAGCATTTATTCCAGGGCTTCCTGTAGCGCTGCAATGATGTCATCACTGTGTTCTATACCCACCGACAGTCGTATAAGATCAGGGGTTATGCCCGCCTGATGCTGCTGTTTGTCAGAAAGCTGTGAGTGCGAGGTGCTTGCTGGATGCAATACCAGACTCTTTGCATCGCCTACATTTGCCAGATGGGAAAATAGCTTCACCGAATTTATAAATCGTACTGCAGCATCATAGCCGCCTTTAATGCCAAAGACTACCATGCCGCCATAGCCCTTTGTGAAATACTTTGATGCAATTTTACAGGAACTATCGCCCTCTAAACCCGGATATTTAACCCATGCTACATTTTTATGTTTTTCCAAGAATTGTGCTACTTTTAGCGCATTTTCGCTGTGCCGCTGCATCCTGAGTGGAAACGTCTCAACCCCCTGTAAAAATATCCATGCATTGTCGGGCGAGATTGCCGCACCCAGATTCCTTAACGCAACAAGCCTCATACGCATGATAAAGGCAAGAGGATTGGATTCCCCCAGATCATGGGCAAATCGCATACCATGGTAACCTGCATCGGGTTCATTATACAGTGCAAACTTTGTGTCAGTCCAGTCAAAGGTACCCGCATCAACCACTATACCGCCAATGGCAGTACCATGCCCACCCAACCACTTGGTAAGCGAATGCACCACAACATGAGCCCCGTATTCAATAGGCCTGAAGTGATACGGCGTTGCAAAGGTGTTATCAACGATGAGTGGCAGATGATACTTTTGTGCTATTGCAGCAACCCTTTCAAAATCAGGTACGCCCAACGCTGGATTGCCAATTGACTCGATAAAGATGGCGCGCGTTTTTTCCGTCACTGCTTTTTCATACGCACCGTAATCATTGAAGGGCACCATGTTACAGGTAATACCAAATTGCGGAAGTATGGCATCGAACATGGTGTGGGTACCGCCATACAGATTGCTTGCGCTGATAAATTCATCACCGGCTTTGCACACATTTATGATTGCATAAAATATTGCAGATGTACCTGACGCAAGTGCCAGCGCTGCCCTGCCTCCTTCAAGCATGGCCACACGTTCTTCCAGCACCTCCTGCGTTGGATTCATGATGCGCGTATAGATGTACCCTTTTTGTTTCAGTGCAAAAAGGTCTGCTCCATGCTGTGCCGAATCAAATACATACGAACTGGTACGATACACCGGGACCGCACGAGATTTTGTAGCATCTATGCTCTGACCCCCATGGAGCGCAATGGTTTCAATATTATAGTTCTTTTCCATAGTAAACCCTCCTGCCATTAATCAAAAAGCCATGTACTTACATACCGCTCACCCGAATCAGGAAGTAGCACCACAATCGTTTTCCCCTGGCTTCCAGGTCTTTGTGCTATCGTTAATGCTGCCCACATTGCAGCACCCGATGAAATGCCGGCAAGGATGCCTTCATGTTGTGCCAATTTTCTGGCGATAGCTACGGCATCAGATTCATCAACGGTTACTATCTCATCAATAACTGATTGGTTTAAAACCGCCGGTATAAAACCTGCTCCAATGCCCTGAATCTTATGAGGACCAGGGTTACCTCCCGACAATACCGGCGATTTAGCTGGTTCCACAGCAACTATTTTTACCGATGGCTTGTTTGCTTTGAGCACCTCCCCAACGCCGGTGATAGTTCCTCCTGTACCAACACCGGCAATAAAGATGTCAACCTCACCGTTTGTATCATTCCATAATTCAACAGCAGTTGTTTTTCTATGTATTGCAGGGTTTGCGGGGTTATTAAACTGCTGAGGCATGAAGGCATTTTTTGTTTTTGCAACTATCTCTTCAGCTTTTGCAACTGCGCCACGCATACCAAGCGCACCATCAGTGAGTACAATTTCAGCACCAAGCATTGCTAAAAGCTTACGGCGCTCTATGCTCATGGTATCAGGCATTGTCAATATAAGCCGGTAACCCCTGACAGCTGCTACAAATGCAAGCGCTATTCCTGTGTTGCCACTGGTGGGTTCAATTATCACCGAATCAGGATGAAGCAGCCCTTTGCTTTCAGCATCAGAAATCATAGCATAGCCAATTCGGTCCTTTACACTGGACAAAGGATTGCGCGACTCTATTTTTGCATAAAGATTAACCCCAAAAGGTGCAAGTTTATTAATCTTTACCAGTGGCGTATTGCCAAGTGTTTCAATAATTGTAGTGTATTGCATGGTATTATCTCCTTTTGATGATCTCAAATTTCGTATATACTTCCGGAAGAACGCTTATATTCCTCAACCATGTCCTGTAATGTAATGCCTTCAAGCACATGCATTATGGCTTCATCCGCCTTTTTCCAGATTGTGCGTGCCACACAATCGACATTGCGGTTGCACACGTTTGGATTTTCAGCACATTCAACCAGAGTGACATCGCCTTCTAATGTTTCCACAATCATGCGTATTGTTATCTCGGATGGGGGTTTTGCCAGCATATACCCACCATTGGCACCGCGCACCGATTGTAGCAGCCCTGCAGATTTTAGAGGGATTACCAGTTTACTTAAATATTTAAACGATATCCCCTGCATTGTTGCCACTTCTTTCAAAAAAACAGGACCCTGATTAAATTTAAGCGCAAATTCAAACATCATCCTTACGCCATATCTGCTTCTGGTTGATAATCTCATTTTATACTTCCTTATTTGCTACTAATATGACCTTTTTAGTAGTATATTATAATATTTTTTATTGTCAATACTTTTTTATAAAAATCAAAAATTGTGCTGAAATTACTGTAATAATCATTCTTATACTTTCTTGGATTTTAAGGCTCTGACCCCTTTTTTATTTTTTTATACCCACTCAACTATCATGGAATACT
>DYLU01000021.1 GCA_020721905.1 Leptospira biflexa
TATATTCCTTCGCTTTTGTCATGAATCCCGTTTTCATTTTTCCACGTCAAATACACAAAATACCATAATTTTTGGTATTTCATCAATACAATGAGAAATATTTAAGAAATATTTTAAAAATAAACTATTAATAAATACTGCTGCTAAATACATATAATCATCGAAAAAATTTATAGCAAAAGACAATGTATAACAATCACATTGGATAATCATCAGCATCTCTAAAATTATATCCTAGTTACAATTTTATAACAAACAAAGATTAAGTATTTTCAATGATACATTATAAATAAATCTTTATGAGAGGGGTTTTCTTTTAACCAAATTATACGGATATGGATCAATCATAAAATAAAAAATCCCTGCCACAGGAGGGACTCACAATCATTCATACAAGATTTATACAGGCATACTCTGGATAATCATGATGTGCCGAAGGAGGGACTCGAACCCTCATGGAGTTGCCCCCGGCGGATTTTGAGTCCGCTGCGTCTACCAATTCCACCACTTCGGCAAAAATATTTATTTATTCTGGTTGAGGTATTTCTTCCACTTCAATATACTTGGCTTTAGCCCGGGCAACTATTTTTCCCATTTCGTTTTCAATCTCAGCCCTATTCTCAATGACACGCTTATTCTTCTTCACAAACCAGCCCCTAATATACAGATTTTCTTCTATAAAAGCTGGCTGTAAATATCGAATGGTTATTTCTCCAGTTAAGGCAATATATTCCATATACTTATTTACAGTCATCATAGTTTCATCTAAAACGCTGGCTATGATGCCAGCATGGATTATATTTGGAGGCCCCTCTAATGTTTGATCCGCTTTAAACTCACCATATGCTGTTTTTGTGTCTGGATCAAACTTAAGTTGAAGTTTCAAACCTCTTTCATTAGATTTTCCGCAACCAAAGCATGTTTTGTCTTCAAATTCAATCATAGTGGCATATTTTTAAAATCAATGTATAATTGTCAAGAACTTTTCATATTATTGAGCATTTACTCAAAATAACCGATTTGCATTTTTTCAATCACTTGCCTTCATTCTTTATTTTTTCTATCAACAGATCAATTTCATCCTGATCCAGCCACTCATCTACATGTTCCGGCATTGCTTCTGTAGTCATCATATACATTTCTAAAGCCATAACAAGCTCTTCTTTAGTTAAAACCCCCATGGTTACAAGGATTTCACCAATAAGCCTTCCAGGATTATCACGCTGTAGTTCCAGAGCTTCCTGCAATTGCTCTTCAGAAATTATACCATTATCAACCAGGAAAACCCCAACTTTTTTATCATGGATATTTTTCATGTAAAGTTCACTTATTATTATTTTACTTAATATTAATATTAAAAATTTTATAAGTCAAGCCAAAAATTATTTGTTAAGAACTATCGCTCAAATAAAAAAGGATTTACAAACATGCCATAACGTAATACCTTAGTTATTGTTGCTATGAAATTAATGAAAATCTACATAGTGTGTTTACTGATGCTATTTGCTTTTATGGCAGCACGGAAAAACGTCTCATTTGTTGGCGTTGCTGTCTGCAAAAAATGCCATGAATCAGATGCTATCGGAAATCAGTATAAATACTGGCAGCAATCCCCTCATGCAAAAGCATATTTACTGCTTAAACAGGAAAAATCACTATCACTGGCAAAAGAATTATCCATTGAAAACCCTTCTCATAATGAAAAGTGCCTTGCATGCCACACTACAGGCTTAGGCAAAAACCCTGCTTTGTGGGAAGATGGCGTTGGATGTGAATCATGTCATGGTCCTGGAAGCATCTACAATAGTTATGAAAATCATGTTGCATTAGGTAATCGCGAAGTGGCATACAGAAAAGCAGTATCATTAGGGATGTATCCAATATTAGGCACTGATGGTATCAAAGCCCGTGAAAAGGTATGCAGAAGCTGTCACAATGAAAAACGTCCTTGCTATCCAAAAGACCCGGCGCAGCAACAACATCAGTATCTTCCCCTGCAATTAATTGCAGATTTTGCATTTCCGCATCGCCTCATGCGCTAATACTTCCTGTCTACATAAGCCAGCTGAATGCTTTTGCCCGTGCCATTAAAAGCTTTAAAGATTTTATTTCTTCTTCAAAACCGGAAAGAAGTTCCGGCCTCATGATTCCTAAGCTGTCAAACACTTCAGTACCTCCTTCCATATACCATTGCCGCAAACTACCACGATATGACGTTGTGGTGGTACTCATTTTTGATGTATCATACAATGTATATATATGTGCATGAAATTGTTGCATAAACAAAAGTTGCGCAAGCATGGTATACACTTCTTCCAGAGTATAGATGACATTTGCCAACCGATTAAGTTTAATGATATCATGAATAAAAATGTCAGCCTCATCAGATTTATATAACACAATTGAATTTTTTTTAGGCAGTTTACCGGCAATATGCATCTTGGCTATCTCATTGGTGTTAACCTGTGAGCAGTTAATACATAACATATCCACCATATCATTGGCAGTGCAACAGGTTTCAAGATTGACATATTCTAACGTGTCATACCCAAATTTTTTTATAATGAGCGATAGCCCACGCACATTGTAAATGTTGCTGTCAACAATACCTACTGTCCCGTTAATCCTGTCTGCAAAGGCAGTGCAATAGTATGGAATGCAGCTATATGCAGACAGATGAAACGCAGCCGGGATTCCGAACCTTATCATATGTTCTTTTTTTATATGTTCACGTTCCCGATAAATACCAATACAGTTGACATTGCTGTCGATTAAAACTGGCAACAACGGTTCAATATCTTGAATATTACTGCAATCAAAGAGCAGTGTACTCTTTTGAAGGATTCCACCGGGTAACGTATTACCATCAACCACACTTATTTGTGCATCGGCACCTAATTGCATCTTTAGATGTTTTTTTGTATTTTCGTCAAACCCAAGGATGTAATAGTGTTGCATTATAGTTTCAATTTACTTTCTATGGTTTTTGATTTATACCACATCAATAGCAGACACCTGCTTTTCCATAATCTCAGACATAGCAAGAATCTCTTCAGAACTTTCAGCAAGCACAAGCGCACCTGAAGCATTTGCCTGAGTAAGCTCATTAATAACTGATATTGATTTTACAATTTCAGCAGAAGCATTCTTTTGCTCTTCTGATGCATTGCGAATCTCCTCTGCCCGTTTTTTTACCTCATTGGAAGTACTCATAACCTGAGCATTGACCTGCGACTGCTGCTGCATAAACTCAGCTAACAGCCCAACCATGGTATTAATGTCATCCACACCCTGAATTATTCCGCTCATTGTAGCAACAGTTTGATCTACATTCCCTTTCCCTTTCTGAATCTCCCTCTCATTTGTATTAATAAGGATTTCTATTTCCTTAACACTGAGTGAAGTCCGGTCTGCTAATTTTGAAATTTCATCAGCAACAACGGCAAACCCTCTTCCTGCATCACCTGCACGTGCTGCTTCAATTGCTGCATTCAGTGAAAGTAAATTTATCTGATCCGAAATTTCTTTAATAATATTCATTATGCCTGTCATCTCACCTGAGCTTTGACTGATAGTGCCCATGCTGTTATTCATCTCATCAAGCTGCCGCGCACCGGATTTTGCATGTTCCTTGATACCTAATGTCCGCTGCAGTGCATTGTTAATCTTATCTTCCATTTTGGAAATAAGCTCTGATAGTTTTGATGTCTGATCTGCAAACTGAACAATGCCATTATACTGATAATCTGCATTATTAGCAACATTTTCAACACCAGCAGATATTTCCTCTATTGTAGCAGTTATTTCTTCTGCAATTGCAGCCTGATCCTGTGCATTCTTTGAAAATTTTTTAGATGTTTCTGTCATTTTTCCTGATGATTCCGCAAGTTTCAAAGAAATATCTTTAACTGCTTCAAGAAGCTTTTTTATACGCATAAGCTGGTCTTTATTTTCCAGTTCTTCCTGGAGCTTTGCAATGGTGACTTCCATTAAACGCAAAAGCATATAGCTTATTGCGGTTATAATGATTAGTTCAAAGGTAAAATCAATAATTGTCACTGTCTTAACCTTATCCGTTAATAGATCAGTTCTGATTAAAGACAAAAACGAAAAGATGAGTGAAAGTATCGCTACCACAATGACCATGTTCCGTGAACAGAATAATGCACTAAATACAATTAAAACTAAAAACTGATAATTAGTAAGGATTATTCCCTCATTGTATGCCATAGAGCCAAAGTTTACCAATAATCCCAAAGCTATAACCGATCCAATGACCGAAACATTAGCTGCAATAAAATACTTCCCTGAATATAATAGTACAATACCTGAAACAAGAAATACAAATATAACAATCATTACTACATTTATAAGTGATAATAATGAGCGCTGAGCTATAACATTTTGTGCAATAAAAAAAGCAGCTATAAGTCCACTGCATATAAGCAGAAAATAGGTAAGTGTTTTTGCCCGCAGCTGGATTATAAACGATGCATCCTGGTACGAATGATTAATTATGTGTATTACATTCATCTTAAATCTCCACTAATAAAATATAAATTCCGTGAAATCTATTTTAACAAATACATGAATATTGGGAAAGCTGGCATGACATATGCCACAGAAATGATATATATTCAACCATGAGGATAATAACTAAAAATATTTCTGTCAAATATATTTTATATTTGACTTAGAATCTTAAACTAAGTACTGTAATGACCATTGGTTGTGTTATGTTGGAATAAGAATACCAATTAAATTATAAGGAGGAAAGTATGGCTGGTAGCTTTGATTTTTCACAATTCATCAATGATTCAAAAGCAACACTATTAGCTCCAAAAGATTATTTTTCATCCATGCCTAAGGAAGGTGGCCTTGCCGAACCTATCATTAAAGCGGCTGTGTATGGTCTTATTTCAGGGATACTCTATTTTATCTTTTCGTTGCTGCATCTTTCAGCTTTTCCCATGTTTGGGGGCAAAGCAGTAGCTGCTTTAATTGGCACACCAATCTTTGCCGTCATTGGGCTTTTCATTGGCGGAGTAATCATGCTTGTTATCTCGGCAATATGCGGTGGCAACACAGCATTTGAAGCAAATGCCCGTGTAGTTGCTGCATTAATGGTACTAGGTCCTATTCAGGCGTTATTCTCATTTTTAACTGGCATTAATTTTTATTTAGGATTGATAGTATCTGCATTGGTTGCGCTGTATGGGCTTTATCTTGCCTTTATAGCACTTACCAATGCGCTATCTGCCAAGGAAAATGTTGCAAAGATTGTGATTGGGATTCTGGCAGTTTTATATGTTCTTTCGTTGTATGGTTCTTTTAAAGCATATCGGTTTGCAGGGCATATGGGAGAGCAGATGATGCAGCAAACTGAAAAATTAACTGATGAACAGCAAAAGGCTCTGGAACAGTTACAAAAGCTACAAAAACAGCTTGAAAATATGGGTCAGGAAAAAGAAGAATAACTCTAATACCATAATCCCAGCAGGGAATTCCTGCTGGGAATGATTTTTTGAATTTTACAATTTCTTCTTCCTATACCCTTCTGCCAACGACACATTGACATGAATCACGCCATCATTTAAGTTTTTAAAAGGGTAGTTTTCATCTATAACCGGAAGAGCATCAGCATCGTTTTGTGTTTTAATAACTGATCCGGCCGGGACGTAGCGCCCGTCAGGTATGGTTACACCCATAATAAGCGACTTTGGCTCTACCACACAGCCTTTGCCAACCTTTGCTCTGAATACTAAACTTTGCATCCCAATAAAGGAGTTGTCACCCACATATGCAGGACCATGAATCTGCACCTGATGAGCCAGTGAAACACGACTGCCAATATATACCGCATATTTTTTCCCGCTCACTTCCACCAGATTTTTTTCAATTGCGTGGCCATTGTGTTCGGTTTCAAGTGCGTGAATAATAACTCCATCCTGAACATTTGAATCATCACCCACAAATATAGGCTGACCCTCATCGCCGCGCACTGATGCAAATGGTGCAACCATTACATGTTTCCCAATAATAACATTGCCAATGACTGCCGCTTGCGGATGAATATATGCCGTTTCGTCAACCACGGGAGTATATTCTTTAGCAATAAAATCAGTTATAACGTTGTCATGAATCATAATTCCTCCATACACTATATTAGAGTTATGAAATGCATTGTATATTATTAGTATGAATCCATATTTTTATGGCAAACTGTCAACAAATTAATACAAAGGTTATTTAATGAATTTAAAAAAAGCGTTGATGAATATACCGTTACTATTATCATTTAACAAAATCTATAAGGTTTATTATGTTTAAACAGTTTTTACATAAAAAAGGAATATCAAATGTATTCCTTTTGGCAACGGATTCAACGCTGCATGAGCGCATTGTGCGCTACTTAAACCGAAATCACATTACATTTTCCATACTGCAACCAAACAGCCCAATACCAGAGCCACTATCGCTATTAATTCTGCCTTTAAGCATGCACACAATAACACCAGTTTCTGATTTTTTGAACAGGATGTTACAATCTGAACTCACACCACGTTTGCTTTTTGCAACTGATTTTGCTGTCACTACACGCTTTAAAAAACGTTTCAGCCTTGCCGGAATCGTTGGTATCCTGGAGCTATCGGAACGACCTCATTTTATTAAACTTGACACACACACACTGCAGTCCAATCCCACTGCATCATTAAATGCGCTGATGTATATTACTGAAAACCTTATCTCACGCAATATTTACAAGTTGCTGTCGCAGAACATTTTATACAATGCCATTGTAAAACTTCATCCTTCAGTGGTGTGCATTACTACACTTCAGGGGACAATAATTTATTTCAGAACACAACGGCAATATTTTTCCCATAACAACATAAAAAAATTGCTCTACGGCAAAAAAATCCAGGATCTTTCCATACATCCTGAAAAAATAGAACACCTTTTTTTGCTCATAGAAAAAAATGCAGAACAACGCGAATCTGAAATAACATTCAGAATGAATGGCAATGATATAAATTTACTGGTCACCGGCGAAAAGATACAGCTGTATAAAAATTTCAGCGCATACCTGCTTATTGGGATAAACATTACACCACAACGCAAAACTGAGGACCTTCTTCTATCATCAGAGCTTCGATACCGTACGCTTGTTGAAAATCTTCCTGATGGATTGTCGCTCTCAAAAGGACTCACGCTTCTTTATGCTAATCCACAGTTTTTTAAAATCTTCAATCTATCTCCTGGAACACTGGTTTCCCAGATACAATTGCAAGCATTAATACATCCATCTGATTGGGGTACACTTGCTGCACTGCTAAGCAAGGTTATTGAAACTTCCACCACTATCACCGTACGCGCAATAACTTCCTTAAAAAAAGAATTAATCCTTGAGCTTGGCATTATAAGCTTTCAAAGCGATAGTTCATTATATCACCAGATTTACTGGCATGATATCACCCAAACACGCCAACTGTGGGACAAAATCCTTCAATCAGAACGCCTTTCTGCTATTGGAGAACTGGCATCAGGGATTACTCATGAATTTAACAATATACTTACCAGTATCCAGGGATATGTGCAATACACTATCGATAACCCTGATGACACTGAAGCAAATAAAAAAGCATTTCAGGTCATTGGCAAGATGACCGAACAGGGACATGCTATTTTAAAAAATCTTTCTATGTTGACACGCAAAGACATTACCAACAAGGAACGCCACCCCATAGCTGACGTTATTAATGATATTCTTAGCATTCAGGAAAAGATCTTATTAAAAGATAATATTACATTAGTTAAACATTTTAATAAAAATCCAGTGTGTTATATTGATGCCGGACTTATTCAGCAAGTTTTTCTTAACATTGTATTAAACGCGGTTCACGCTATACGCCCCAAAGGGAAAGGAACTATAACCATTGCTGTGGACGAAACCAATGGGCATGCCGTTATAACCATTCACGACACTGGTATTGGGATAGATCCCAAAATAAAAGATGAAATATTTAATCCATTTTTTACCACAAAAACAGGTGCACATAATATTGTTGGCACCGGCATGGGTTTGTCTATTTCAAAAAACATCATTGAACAGCATAACGGAAAAATATATTTTCACAGCATCCCTGAAAAAGAAACATCCTTCATTATTGAATTACCCAAACTTACCACCTCATATTTACCCAAAGAAATTGATACCTGCAACCAATCAGCTGATATTAGTACCTTATCAGTACTCATTGTTGATGATGATGATGCAATACGACAATTTTTCAAAACATTATTGCAATCATTGGGAATTAAATCCATAACATTTGCCACCAATGGCTTTGAGGCATATTCTTTATGCAAAAATAATACCTACGATATCATCTTTATGGATGTATCAATGCCTGTATTATCAGGCATTGACGCATACCGGATGATTCAGGATGAAAATCCTGACCAAAAGGTTGTATTTATAACAGGCATTTTTTATGAAGATGAAATAAAAGAGATAGTTGACAAACATAATGCCTTTGGCTACATTAAAAAACCCTTTGATATCAAGGAAATTAAATCATTGCTCTATTCAATTGCATCTTGCAAATTTTAGAGATACAATGCATTGTGTCTCTAAAAATAAATTTATTGAAATTTATTTTAGTCAGGAGTTGCGCAATGAAACAGAAAATTGATGTTGGCATTATAGGCGGTTCAGGTCTGTATCAGATTGACGGAGTAAATATTATTGGTGAAATTAAAGTCAAAACCCCCTGGGGCATGCCATCAGATGCGATAACAATTGCCGATATTTACGGTGTTAAGGCTGGATTTTTGCCACGTCATGGAAGGGGTCATTTTATTTTGCCTCACGAGATAAATTACCGTTCAAACATTGCATCATTGAAAATACTTGGAGCTGATCAGGTTATTGCATTTTCGGCTGTAGGGAGTTTAAAAGAACGGATAAAGCCGCTTGATTTTGTTATTCCCAATCAGATTATTGATAGAACAAAATCAAGAATTTCCACTTTTTTTGGTGAAGGTATTGCTGCCCATATTGCCTTTGCCGACCCATTTTGCAACAGACTTCACGAATTAATACTTGTTGCAGCTCAGAAGCTTAATATACCAATCCATACCAATGAAACGCTGATATGCATGGAAGGTCCTGCGTTTTCCACCAGAGCTGAAAGCCACCTCTACCGATCATGGCAGGCTGGTGTTATCAACATGAGCACACTACCTGAAGCAAAACTTGCACGTGAAGCGGAAATGTGTTATGCAGTTATTTGTATGAGCACCGACTACGATTGCTGGAAAGAAGATGAAGAGCATGTTACCGTTGAAATGGTTGTTAATAACCTTAATAAAAATGCCGCCAATGCCAAAGCATTGATCAAAGAATTGGTGCCCATGCTTACTAAAGAAAGAGATTGCATGTGTAAAGAAGCAATTAAATATGCAGTAATTACTGATCCAAAAAAGCAAAACGCAAAGCAAAAGAAAAAATTAAAAACAATTTTGCCACAATATTTTTCTTAAAACGTATTTTAAGGTATAGAAGAGCTTGGTCTGTATTTTACAAAGTACATACCAGATCTCTTTAAGCTTTCTGATGAACATCGTGGTGCATGAAAGAAGTTCCATCTGGTAATGACTGGAAGATCTCTTTTGCCAGAGTGATTAATATATCCTGTTTATTTAATTCAGGATTGTCCAGCACCTTTTCCAGCAATTCATTCAGAATCTTCCCAATTATAGGCCCAGGTTTCACCTTAAGCTGTTCCATAATAATGTGGCCGTCAATATCAAGGTCTTTCACTGTAAAGGCATTATCCTTTTCAATCACTTTATGAATATGTTTTTTTAGTTTCCAAATTGGTTCAGGCAATCCCTCCCGTAATCCATTACCACAGCGATCTGCGATGCGTAACAAAAACAGATCGTCAAGATTATCAAATCCTACTTTCCGTATAAACCGGCGCACTGCCCCATCTGTCCAGTCATTGGTGTAATGAAACATATGGTTAACAATAAGATTGGTTACATATTCTATTTCATCATTGGAAAACTTAAGCCTGCGCATGATCTTGCGTGCAATTTTGGAGCTAATCACTTCATGATTGTAAAAGGTATAATCGCCATCGCTGCCTTCACGCCGTGTTTGGACTTTACCAATATCATGTAACAATGCTGCAAGGCGAACCATTGGTTTTTCCCTTGGAGCAGCATCACATGAATAGATGCTATGATAATAAATATCGTACATGTGGTATTTATTCTGTTCCATTCCAAAACCTTGCGCCAGCTCAGGCAAGCATAAATCAAGCAATCCGGTTACCCGCATATATTCAAACCCAACAGAGGGTACGTCGGTTTCAAGAATCTTTTTCATTTCATCACGAATGCGTTCAACGGAAATTTTTTTTGCTATATCAAGTACCTGAGGAATTGCTTCCAGTGTTTCCCTATTGATGGTAAAATGAAGCTTTGCAGCAAACCTACATGCTCTGTATGGGCGTAATCCATCCTCACTGAATCGCTGAAGAGGATCGCCTATGGTGCGGATAATCTTTTTTTCAATATCACGCATGCCTCCTACATAATCAATGACCTCATTGGTGCTGACATCATAGGCAAGACCATTTATTGTAAAATCACGGCGTTCAACATCCTCCTTAAGAGTTTTTGAAAAAACAACTGTATCAGGATGCCTGCCATCAGAATATTTGCCATCAGCCCTGTATGTAGTTATCTCATAGTGGGCATAATGCATAAGAACAGTCACTGTACCATGTTTAATACCTGTTGGCACAACTTTTTTAAAAAGCTTCATTACTTCTTCCGGATATGCATTGGTTGCAAAATCATAATCATATACGGGTATTCCTAAAATAAGGTCACGCACAGAACCACCAATTAAATAGCATTCATATCCATTGCCGGTTAATGTTGCACATATGGCCTTAATTTCTTTAGCTACCAGTGAAGGGATTTCTAATGTTACGGTATACGTCTTCATATAATATGCTGCTTTACTCCAGTATCCTGTAATTGCCGCCATGTTTTTAACAATAGGGCCATTGCATATTCGGCGTGTGACCACATGAGCGGGATTGCAAAGGTAAGATGGCGTACAGATCCCGTTTCAATTCTACTTTTTATCTGATCATAAGAATTTTTCATATGATTAAGTTCCTCAACAATCAAATCATAGGTGATTCCGTCAACCATAATATCAGGTGCAAATTCCTTATTCACATCACTTCCCGGTAACCACTCCAGTGTCATAAATTCATGAAACCTTTCAGGCGTGGTTAAATGCTCACACAAATAGCCATCAGTGCTATACCTATCTATAATATCCATAATTGTATCACCTTTTTCAATGTTACCTGTAAAATAATAATACTGTGCCAGCATTGCAGTATACTGTACCCATGGGCCATTACCTGCATGGACATGGGTATCAGGATCTTCAATAAACGGCAGGTATCGCTGCAGCATCCCCAGATCTGGGTCCCAGAGGGTATCCTCTACAAATTTCATAGTATTAATAAAAATCTCATCTGGCTTAAAAATATCCGGCACTATCCCTGTACCAAAGAAAAACGGGCTCATTAAGGTAATATCCGGTCGTAAATCAGCCTCACCATCAGGCTTTAATCGGCGAATGAGCCTGTCCCCAATGGTAAAAACGTTTTTAACAATTGTGCCAAATCCTTCTTTCAGTACAAAAGCTTTTTCAAATTTAGTTTCACAGTTAAATTTTTTTGCCACCTTTTCAATCAAAAGCAACATACAGTAATATGCGTAATTAACCCATATTGAATATCCTTCTTCTATTGCTGATTCATGAATGGATGTTGTTGAATAAAATAAATGTATTTCATTACGGTAGTACCGTTTAATTGCAAATATTGCACCTTTATAGATTGCTTCTATATATGCTTCACTGTCATGAGGAATATGCCCCCTGTTTTTGGCTGCAAGCAGGTATCTACACAATATGGTCACACCATGTGCCACATTGTCTTCCTGTTTATAAATACTTTTATCTGCTGTATCAATTCCATACCGCTGTCCCCAGTATCCATCATCACGCTGGCAATGATATATAAATTTTGCAATCCCTGCAAGCAATCTAAAAGCAATATCCTTTGAACGAAGGTTACTCATTGCAATCCGATATAATGTCCGTGTTGCACAGGCACTATCACGGGGGTAGACATAGGGGTAGCGTGATCCCGGCAAGGTAGCAAGCAGGGCACTTCCTTTTGCCGTTTCAAAGGTACATTGTGCAATAACATCAATATGTTTATTTACAGCACGGTTTAATTCAATAAGCTTTTTGGATATAAATGCTTCATTGCTTCCAAAAAGTTCATGCCCTGTCACCCGCTCAAGCGCAACAGCCTGAATGCTATTATAGACATCAACATGACGCGCTATAATGGAATCAAAATCATTTTTATTAATTTTAAGCAATTCACAATCATTGTTAGCTATAACGGTAGCATTCCGTGGCTCACCCAGTACCAGGGCCATCTCACCAAAAAAGTTGCCCTCTGCAAGTAAGGATATGAGTTCTTCATTTTTATTCATTTCCCTGTAAACACTAACATCCCCTTTTCTGATTAAAAACAATGCATCCCCAACATCACCCTGTTTAAAAATCACATCACCTTTCTTTACATGAACTAACCTGACAACATCCAGTATTTCATTGAAAATCTCTTCGCGCAGATGTGTGAAAATTGGTATGGAACGCAGATTGTTGCGCATTTTCCGTTGCAAAAACGCATTATTCAGTTTTTCATATGTTGCTGGCGAAGATGCAATAATTTTTGTCAACTCCCTCTTTCCAATTGCAAGTAATATACAGTCAGTAAATGCCATTGCTGTGCTTTCTCGCGGCTCATTTCGAATCACAATGTCCTCTCCAAAAAAGTCTTCGGCTCCCAATTCATATAGCTCCAATTTGGTATAATCAGGCGTGATAATAAATATTGAAATTTCACCCGTAAGCACAACATATAACCACTCATTATATCTCCCATGTCTGCTAATAATTTCATCTTTGGCATACTGATGTATGAATATGTCATCAACTATCTCCTGCAAAATATCTTCAGGGACATCTTTAAAAAATGTTAAAGATTGTATCACATCCACAGTCGATACCTTTTGTAAAAGAGGAAATTGCTTCATTATCCCAATAAATTCACTGAAAGCAAATACTTTCATACAAGTACCTTTCTTTGATTAATTATAATTTTATAATTATAGGGTATTCAAATAATAATTGCAAGTATAATTGAATAAAATGCTTATAAGCACTATAGTAAAGAAAAGTATTTACCGTTCACAAGATATTAATCTTTTTCTATGTTTGGAATATTTTTTATATTCTTTAATTGTAATAATGACTGTTCCTCTACTTTTATAGGTTACAAAATTTTTGGAATAAATATTAATATAATACAGACGAAATCATTTTTATAATTATCTTACAACTAATAATTTTTCAAAAAGAAAACATCACATCTCTACTTAATATCTGATCCGGGATCCGGACGGGCAGTTACTTCTTTTGAATGTTTTGATTCATGGTTAAACATGGTATCAGGTTTATATGAATCATAGGCAGTCACTGCAAAAAAATACAGAACATTATTCTTTACTATAGGAAAGGTTAAAAATCCTTTTGTATCATTGGTATGGTTTTCTTCAATGACATCATTTGTTAGTGTTACTTTAATATAACCATTTGTATCCGATAGTTCATTTGAGATCCTCTTGCCATTTACTGAAGTGATTACGCCGTCATAGTGTTTGCTTTTTATTCCATAATAAATTTTATATCCAAGGATATCATGTTCAATATTCTTCTTCCACTTCAGTGTTACTGATTTATCGCTCACAGCATCCACGGTGACCAATACCGGTGGTTGTGGTGCAGAATCCACTGCATAGTGCAAGCTCACATTGTATAAAATGGGGGCCTGTGCTCCATCAGGTGATGCTATCAAATGGGCACGCCACTGATAGTATTTACCACGTAAAAATTCATCACCTGCTTTATGCAAATAAATATTTTTTTGATTATTGGTAATCCTATACCACCGTGGCCATGTGTCATTGTGATTAAATAATTCATCACTTATTCTGAATTCCATCCATATATATGTAGAAGGAAGTAACTGCTCATCCCAGCTAAAAAGTGTTACCATTGTCCCGTAATCCGGGAACGTATATACAGGGCTGGTGATAATACCCTCCCGGTTTATAGTATCTCTCTGATTATAGGTTATAGCTTTAAATTGTGTTTTTGCTATCTCAGTCTCTTTTTCCAAATCCTGAACATATCGCTGGGCAATCCTTACGTTATCTAAATATCCATAGAAATGTTTGCCCACCACAGCAACCGGAATATCCTGACATACAAACCGTGGCACCATAACATCAACAAACGGCTCGCCAGTTTCTGTACAGAAAACAGTTTCTACAACATCCCCATTTATCATCGTTTCTAATTTTCCAGATATCCTGTCAAAACTAACTGCAATATGGTACCAGGTGTTTAATACAAGCGATGGTGAGCGGTGACAGAAAACATCAACCGGCACATTATCCTTTTTATAAAACATCCTGTAAAACCTGATGGCAAGCTTATCATTAACACACAGAATCTCAAAACCCTGTTTGCCACCTGAGTAGCCAATACGTGATAAAACTACTGTGTTGGGGCTGTATTTAGTAAGCTTCAGTTTTGCTTCTATGGTGAATGATCCTAAATCAGAGCAGTTTGTTAACCAGTTATTTTTTGCGGTTTGTATTTCAACACGGTGATCTTTATGAAAAAAATATGCACACCCTTCGTTTTCAATGTATTCTTTTGAATATGTGTACTGTGCATAGCGTATTGCATAATGGCCGGTATCATCTTTCATCAAATACGGGAAGTCACTATCAAAGGTAAGCAATAAATCGGTTACTAATGGATTGACTGTCTGTCTATAATTTATTTTTGCAACAGTATAGCCGGTTTCTCCACCCTGTAATCTAATCTTTTTTGCATTAAAAAGATCAACTCCTTTATGATCAAATGTTATTGTATAGAGCGTATTGTAGGTTAATGCCAAACATAGTGTTGTCAAAAAAATACTGCTAGCTACAATCAATCGTTTAAGTACATACCTACTCATAGCAATCGTTCGTTCTTTTCAATTTTTTCAATTTTTTCTAATCGCCGCTGATGCCTTCCACCTTCAAACTCAGACTTAACAAAAGCTTCAATGATATGAATAGCTAAATCCATTCCAATAACCCGTGCTCCCAGCACCAGAACATTGGCATCATTATGCCTTCGAGCCATAGTAGCCATAAATTCATTTGTGCACAGTGCCGCACGTATCCCCTTATGCTTATTGGCCACAATACTTGCACCAATTCCTGTTCCGCATATGGCAATCCCTAAATCCACCCGCCTTTCCTGAACAGCCTTAGCAACTGGGTGTATGTAATCGGGATAGTCGCATGATTCTACTGAATCAGTACCAACATTAATAAATTCATGCTCTTTAAAATTCTGCATAATGTATTGTTTCAGATCAACACCTGCATGGTCATTGCCAATTGCTATTTTCATTAACTATCTCCTTCTGAAAATACAGTATATAATTTTAAAATCGTGCATTTCCCGGAGTCCGTGGAAACGGAATTACGTCGCGTATATTTTGCATCCCGGTTATAAACTGAATTGCCCGCTCAAATCCCAAACCAAAACCCGCATGGGGCGCTGAACCAAATTTACGTATATCCAGATACCACCAGTAGTCATCAGGATTTAATTCCATTTCTTTCATACGTGCAATCAGCACATCATAGCGGTCTTCGCGCTCGCTTCCACCAATAATCTCGCCAACACCCGGAACCAGCACATCCATTGCCCGTACAGTGTTATTATCGTCATTAAGCTTCATATAAAAAGCTTTTATTGCCTTTGGATAATGTATAACTATTATTGGTTTTTTGAAATATTTCTCAGTTAACCAGCGTTCGTGCTCAGTTTGCAGATCCATCCCCCAGTGTACCGGAAATTCAAATGAGTCCCTGGATTGCTTTAATTTTTCAATGGCTTCGGTATAGGTAACTATCTCAAAAGAACTGCTAACAATTAATTCCAGATTCTTTATTATGCCCGGCTTTATTCGCTCATCAAAAAATTGCATATCTTCCTTGCACTTTTCAAGCACCCAGGTAAAAACAAATCGCAAAAATTCTTCTGCCAAGGAACAATCATCCTGTAGCGTTGCAAACGCCATCTCGGGCTCAACCATCCAGAACTCAGACAAATGGCGCGTGGTGTTGGAATTTTCAGCTCTGAATGTGGGGCCAAATGTATAAATATATCCTGATGCCATGGCCAGCAACTCCCCTTCAAGCTGGCCACTGACTGTTAATGCTGCCTTTGCACCAAAAAAGTCCTGAGTATAATCAATTGACCCGTTAACCACCGGCAGATTACGCAAATCAAGCGTAGTAACCTGAAACATCTCGCCGGCACCTTCACAATCGCTGGTAGTTATAATGGGCGTGTGTACATACAAAAATCCCTTGTGCTGAAAGAAGGTATGAATGGCATACGATACCTGATTGCGGATTCGCATTATGGCACCCATGGTATTGGTTCGCGGGCGCAGGTGTGCAATCTCGCGTAAAAATTCAAATGAATGCCTTTTTTTCTGCAGGGGATAGCTCTGGTCAGCATCGCCAAACACAGTAATAACAACAGGCTTTAGTTCCCACTTCTGCCCTTGAGCAGGGGACGCTACCAGACTGCCGTGTATATACACACTTGCCCCCGTATGCAACCTTTGGGCTGTTTCAAAGTAACTATCGCCCACACCCACCACCACCTGCAGGTTTGCAAGACAGGATCCATCATTAATTTCAATAAAGATATTTTCTTTGGATTCCCGCTTTGTGCGTACCCACCCGGCAATACTGCATTCATTAATTGGTACTTCACTTTGCAAACATTCAGCAATACGAATACGCTTCATCATCGTTTATGTTGTCCTTCCCGTAACACCTCAATTATTTCATTTACTGTCATATTGGTACTAACACCATCTACCTAAAAAAGGCTTACAATCGTATATGTTATTTTCATACTGTTTCTTTACGTTTTTTTAATGCCAGTGCTTCTTTGATTCCCTTTTCACGTATGACTTTGAGTTTCAATCCAAATTCAGTCATTTTAAAGTATCGTTTTCCATATTTTGAAAGTAATTTTTTGTCAATCTCAAAACCAAGCCCTGGACGTGAAAATGGCTGCAACATTGCATTTTTATCCGGAATAATTGGCTCAATGATGCCATCTCTGAACTCAGGAATCCACGAAGGCTCTTCAAGTGGATATTCCAGCGGCAGTTTGTTTTTAGTATCAGCAAGAACCATATTCCAGCCAATATAAAATCCAATGCCGCTTGTCCATGTATGCGGTGAAAATTCACGCTTTTTCTCGTGGCATGCATCAATAACCTTCTTAACCTGTGCAATGCCCCCGGCAAACGTAGCATCGGGCTGATATATATGGAAACAGTCCTTTTCAAACATTATCTTTATCTCATCCCAACCATAATTGAGCTCAGCCCCTGAAATTTTTACTTTTTTTGAAAAACGTTTTAACACTGCATTCCCATCATAATCACGTGAATCCAGTGGTTCCTCAAGCCATACAATGTTGTTTGCCTCACACGCTCTTACAAACTCTTTAGCACGCTTTAAATCCCAGTCAGGAATCCTGTCAACTATTGAAACTGGCCATCCCTGGTTGGCATCAACTCCAAGTTTTACTTTATTACCAACACCCTTTGATATTATTTCAATATGACGTATATCATCATTAAGCTCTTTATTTTTTACCCGCAGTTTAAATGTTTTAAATCCGCGCTCGGTTAATCGTAAAATTTCATCAATACGCTTATGCGGATCATGCATTTCACCGGTTGAACAGTATACCTCAACAGGGCGTGCATTGCCACCTAACAGTTCATAGACTGGCTTTCCTTTACTTTTGCCAATGATGTCCCAGAATGCCGGCTCTATCCAGAAATTTCTCCACCCCAGATATCCTGCTTGTTTCAAAAGGCTTTGTACCCTATTAATGTCCGCAGGATCGGTTCCCAAAATATATCCTGCTAAAAGATCTCCCAGCCCTTCACGCTCTTTACCCATAGCTGTCCCTGCAGAATAGCCTTCAATCCCATCATCCGTTACAAGCTTTATCAACGTAAAGCGGTTATGTGTCTGTGGATACCCGGGAATCCACGTTGGCCAGAATGTATAGCGCAGAGGTATGGAAACATGGTATAACTCAATACAGCTGATTTTCATGGCTTACCCCCATTTGTATACTATTTTTTAATATGTTAACAGATAGTTATCTATCGTCAATCACAATTCAATTGTTTCACTCTGCTATCTATAATTGCAAAATTACAAACTTTTATGTTGACAGTCCTGGTTTACTATTTGTTTTATAGTTATATTTATTTGTGCCGATAGTTACTGTTAATAAAACAAAATTGCTTGGTTCTTAGAGCAATAAAATTTTTATAAAATTATTACACAGAAGACATCGAGGAGAAGTTACGAAGAATCTAACAGTTGATACAACATGATTTCTCATTCCGATAATGTATGATGAGAAATGACAAAAAGAAACATATACTATACAATTTTTGAGGAAGCCCTATGAGATTTATTTTCATTGCCGTATTATTTTTCTTGTTACTTTCACCACTTTATGCCAGTAATAAGGTTTATGTACTTGTTTATCATACCTTTATGGGGAAAAAAATTAAATATGATATATCACTACAGGAATTTCAAAAACAACTTTTTGATTTGCGTTCTCATGGATTTTCTTTTATATCATTTGCTGATATGAAATCCGGAAAAGTCAGTGGTGATAAAAATATCCTTATCACCATTGATGATGGCCACCGCACGGTTCTTGATGCATACTATTCGGTATTAAAGCCGTTAGGCATCAAGCCGCTGTTGGGGATAAATACATTTATTATTGGTAAAAAGCCCTATGTTCTTTCCTGGGAAGAATTACAGCAATTAGCAAGGGAAGGATGTGCAATAGCTTCTCATGGTTACTTTCATTTGTTTATCAATGATGAACTCTATACTAAAAACTATCGCTACTTTAAATTAGAAGTATTTGAATCCAAAAAAATCTTGGAAGAAAAATTAGGGATTACCGTTGATACCTTTGTGTACCCCTTTGGCATTGTAACGGATATTGGGAAAAAGGCCCTGACTCAGGCGGGTTATACGTATGCATTCACTATTAAGTGGGGATCTGTTCAATTACCCCTAAAACATAATACTCTGGAACTTCCTCGCTACATGTACCAGAACAACTGGAATGCAATAGCCAATGCAATTATTTATAAAAATAAAAAACATACTCCAGCCAAAGAGCCGGAAAAGATACTGGTTTCTACCACACCCCCGTTGAAAGGTATTCATCAATAGCTTTTGCCGCTTTTTTCCCTGCTCCCATTGCCTGTATAACTGTGGCGGCACCGGTAACAATATCACCGCCGGCAAACACCCCGCGTTTGCTGGTTTTCATAGTTTCCGGATCAGCAATGATATTGCCACGCTTTGTAGTATCCATACCCGATGTAGTTTTTGGTATTAAGGGATTTGGCCCATTCCCAATTGCAATGATTGCCACATCAATATCTATGATAAACTCTGAGCCTTTAACGGGTATGGGGCTTCGCCTTCCAGATGCATCAGGTTCACCTAATTCCATCTGAATACATTCAACCGCTTTAACTCTCCCCTTTTCATCACCAATAAACCGTACTGGATTTGTCAAAAGTTTAAAGATAATTCCTTCTTCTTCAGCGCGTTCCACTTCCTCAATTCGTGCAGGCATCTCCTGTCTGGAACGACGGTAAATGATATATACTTGTTTACTGCCCAGGCGCAGGGCTGTACGAGCCGAGTCCATGGCAACATTACCACCACCCACAACAGCAACCCTTTCACCCTTAACAATTGGCGTATCATATTCAGGGAAACGATATGCCCTCATCAAATTAGACCGTGTTAAATATTCGTTTGCACTGTACACACCCTGTAAATTTTCGCCCGGTATATCCAGAAATAACGGCAATCCTGCGCCGGTAGCAACAAACACCGCATCAAAACCGGTTGAAAGCAAGTCATTGACGGTTTCGGCAGTGCCTATTACTCTGCTCAGCTCTATTGTAACACCAATTGCTTTAAGGGCATCTACCTCATACTGTACTATGTCCTTTGGCAGCCTGAATTCAGGTATACCATATACCAAAACCCCACCGGCTTTATGCAATGCCTCAAACACCGTAACACTGTACCCCATACGAGCTAAATCTCCTGCAGCCGTTAACCCAGCCGGTCCCGAACCTATTATTGCAACCCTTTTTCCCTTTACTGTTTCATTTCTCTTGAATACATAATGCTGCTTTTCACGTTCATAATCAGCAACATAACGTTCCAGGTTACCGATAGCAACTGACTCCCCTTTCTTTGCCAGAATACACATCTTTTCGCATTGATCTTCCTGTGGGCAAACCCTGCCACACACTGCCGGCAGCGAATTTGTCTGCTTTATAACAGTAAATGCCTCCAGTGGATTGCCCTCTTTCAACGCTTTGATAAATGCCGGAATATTAATATTGACAGGACACCCTTCCACGCAGGTAGGGCGTTTACACTGCAGGCAACGGGTTGCTTCTAATATGGCTGTTTTCTCATCATACCCCAAAGGAACTTCATTAAAGTTATGGATCCGTTTGGCTGGATCTTGTTGAGGCATCTTCTGCCTTGGAATTTTATTGGCCATGGTATTTCTCCAGCTGGCATTTGTGATTTTCAAAGCTTTCTTTTTCCTGATCCTTATATGTGTTAAGCCGTTTCATAAGTTCATCAAAATCCACTAAATGCGCATCAAACTCGGGTCCATCAACACAGGTGAACTGCTTCCTGCCGTCCACTGTCACCCTGCACCCGCCACACATGCCGGTGCCATCCACCATAATTGAATTCAGGCTAACCAGCGTTTTTACATTATACATGCGTGTAACTTCACTGACCGCTTTCATCATGGGTACAGGCCCCACTGCCACAACGATATCAACTTTCTCAGAATCAAGAATCTTTTTCAATTCATCGGTTACAAACCCTTTGATACCATATGACCCGTCATCGGTAGTAACAATGATCTTGTCACTTTTTGCTTTCAATTCCTGTTCCAGAATTAATAAATCCTTATTCCGTGCGCCAATAATGTTTACGCAAAAATTTCCCGCTTCCTTCATTGCAACTGCTATAGGGTAAACGGCAGCAATACCAATGCCACCACCAACACACACCGCTGTTCCATAGTTACGTATGTCCGTGGGGTGTCCCAAAGGACCTGCAACATCATATAAAAATTCACCTTCTTTCTTGAGCGATAATTTATGGGTAGAAGTCCCCACAATTTGATAATACAGGGTAATTGTCCCTTTTCCCCTGTCAGAATCAGCGATGGTGAGAGGGATGCGTTCACCAACCTCATCAACTATTACAATAACAAATTGCCCTGCCTTACGGTGTTGTGCAATATATGGAGCCTCAATAACAGCTTTGCCAACATTTTCAGATATTTTTGTATTACTGATTATTGTATACACAGTATCCCCATGTTCTTGATGTATAATGATTTAGCATATATTAAAATACTAAAAATACTTTCTTTTTCCCAATATACTATAGGTATGCTATTTTTTCAATTAAATTATTAAATACTGCTTTAAAATAAACTTATAATGCTTCTCCTACATCCCCATGATGGAAACACTATTGTACAATGACTCACGTAAATGTCTTAAATCAAAAAAATTATTTAAATAATACTATGGTTTTAAATTATTAAATGTTACAATTATGTTAAATATTCAGGAAAAATTGTTTATATATAGTAAACACTTTGACTTTCAACACTATATGCATTTTTAAATATAACTAAAAGTTTTTTTAAAAAACGTTTAGTTTTGATTGTCATGATTTACTGCATTTATATTATTAACACTTCTAACATTGCATTTTTATATTTAAACTAATATTAAAGGAGTACCAATATGGGGAATTTATCACGACCTAATTCAAATGATGCAACACGTACTGTAAACCGTTCACGGAGTGTTGTACCACAATCAGGTCTCTGTTCACGATGCATCGATGGATGTACTGGAAATTGTGAGGTATTCCAGGCAACCATGCGTGGAAGAGAACTTCTGTATCCCGGCCCATTTGGCGAGATAACAGCTGGAGCCGATAAGGAATATCCGGTTGATTATTCTCATCTTAACATTCAGGGATATGCAGCAGGTGCTAAAGGGTTATTGAATCCAGGACCCGAAACAGCCAGATTCCCATTTGTATCAACTGAAACTTACTTTGGTACAAAAAACAGGGTTAAGCTTGATGTACCGATGTTTACAGGTGCATTAGGTTCAACTGACATTGCCCGTATAAACTGGGAACATTTTGCTGTTGGTGCTGCCATTTCAGGTATTGCTATTGTATGTGGTGAAAACGTATGTGGAATTGACCCCGGTCTTGAACGGGATAAAAACGGGAAAGTAACAAAATCACCTGAAATGATACGCCGTGTCGAAACGTACAAAAAATATAAGGGAGATGCCGGCGATATCATTGTTCAAATGAATGTTGAAGATACCAACTTAGGTGTGGCTGAATATATCATCTCACAGTTGGGTGTTGAAACCGTTGAATTAAAATGGGGGCAGGGTGCAAAATGTATAGGCGGTGAAATAAAAGTTAGAAGTTTGGAAAGAGCTATCGAACTTAAAAATCGCGGATACATAGTAACTCCTGACCCAACTATTCCTGCTATTCAGTCAGCTTTTAAAGATGGTGCCATTAAAGAATTTGAGCGCCACTCACGACTGGGATTTATAAGCAAAGATGCCTTTTTACAGGAAGTAGAAAGACTCCGAGCATTAGGTGCAAAACGTGTTACATTAAAAACCGGTGCGTACTCACAAAAAGAACTGGCAGCTGCACTCCGCTGGGCTTCGGAAGCAAAAATTGACCTTCTTACAATAGATGGCGCCGGCGGTGGTACCGGTATGAGTCCATGGCGCATGATGGAAGAGTGGGGCATTCCTACATTCTATCTACAGTCAATGGCCTATGATATGGCTCAAAAGATGGCTTCAAAGGGTATGTGGGTACCTGATTTAGCAATGGCTGGCGGTTTTTCAGCGGAAGACCATATTTTCAAAGTTCTTGCAATGGGATCGCCATATTTCAAAGCAGTATGTATGGGACGCGCACTGATGATTCCTGGTATGGTTGGCAAGAATATTGAAAAGTGGCTAAAAGAAAATAACCTGCCAAAGAATGTTGCTCAGCATGGTGCAACCAAAGAAGAGATTTTTGTAAGCTACGAAGAATTAAAAGCAAAATATGGAAAAGAAGTTGATAATTTCCCGCTTGGTGCAATAGGCTTGTATACATTCAGCCAAAAGATAAAGGTTGGTTTGCAGCAGCTTATGGCTGGTAGCCGCAATTTCAGAATTGATACTATTTCACGCAGAGACATTATGGCACTTACAGAAGAAGCAGCTAAGATTTCCGGCATACCGTATGTAATGGATGCTTATAAGGATGATGCTGAAAAGATCCTTTTAGAAGGGTGTGATTACATCTAATATTTTTTAAGTACAAAAAAGGCAGGTTGTAAAACCTGCCTTTTTTATTTGATTAATGAAATGTGGTCTTACCGTCAAATGCGGCAAGAGCATTAATTATTGTTAACTTCATTCGTACATCTTATCAATAACATCTTTATAGACTTGAATAATCACGCGTTTCTTTGCTTTCTGAGTTGGAGTTATCATACCGTTTGATTCGGTAAATCTCTGATTCAGTATGGTGTAGCGCTTGACTTCTTCAAATTTTTCAAGTCTTTTGTTAGCTTCTTTTACATCTTTGTCTATAATTTCCTGTAACCGTTTATTATTAATGAAATCATCGCCTACTTTTGTACATATCTGCATGCCACCAATATTTTCATACACCAGTTTTGACTCATCAAAAGCAATTCCTTCACGTTTGAATAACGCTATAAAGTTTGCAAAGTTTGGCACAATCAATGCACTGATAAACGGCTTTTCATCTCCTACAAGGAAAATCTGTTCAACCCAGCTGCTGGTTGAAAAGCGATTCTCAATTTTTGCAGGTGCAACATTTTTGCCAATAGAAGTACAGATAATCCCTTTTTTCCTTTCAACAAATTTAATATATCCATCAGGCGTTAACTCTACCACATCACCCGTTTTAAACCAGCCATCTTTTGTAAATGCCTCTTTCGTTTCTTTTGGTTTGTTTAGATAGCCTTTAAATATCCCGGCGCCTGAAAGCTCAAGTTCTCCATCAGCAGCTACCCTGCATTTACTGCCATTGGCTTCTTTGCCCATACAGCCTGGCTTGCAGGCAGTAATTGGATTAAGCACTGCTGCATTGAAGCTTTCTGTTGAACCATATCCTTCAACAACAGCCAGACCTAATGCATAATAGAACCGCAGCAAATCGGGGGAAATGGCAGCACTTGCCGAAAATGAATGATGGAAGCGATTTCCAAATAATCCTCTAACTTTAGCAAAAAGCTTATCAGCAATATTATACTGAATCTTGAGTCCTAAGGGCAATTTTGATTTTAAATCAAACTCTGGATGCATATTATAACACCCGTTTTCATCTTTACGATATTCCAGTGCCTTCAAGCCAACACCTATTGCCCAATCAAATAATTTCTTTTTAAGAGAGCTTTCTGCCATTGCCTGTTGCATGGTAATATAAATTTTTTCATACAATCGCGGGACACAGTTAATCCATGTAGGATTATATTTTTGCATGTCTTCAATTAAGGTTGCAGGTTTATCAGCATAGCATATTAAAGCACCTTTTGTTAAGGCAAGCCATTGACATGAACCACGGTCAAATACATGCGACAGAGGCAGATAGCATAGTGTCACATCATTCTCATTAACATCAAAGCTATATTTCTGGAAATATGCAATAGTACCCTCCAGTCGTGATGAACCAGTCCAGTGTGTTATGATAGCACCTTTCCCCTGCCCGGTTGTTCCAGAAGTATACAGTATCGTGAACCAATCATCCAATTTTACACCATCTTTCCGTTTGATGTATTTCTTATAATTAGCTGCATTTTTCCGCCACTCACTACCCATGGCTATAAAATCCAAAATACCATAAACCTTCCTGTTATCACCTTTAAATGAGACATCCATGACAATAACAGTTTTAAGGTCTTTCAGCTGTTTCCAGATCCCTTTTATCTGATCAAGTTCTTCCTGATTGCCCACAAATATAACTGCGGACTTTGAATCTTTCATTATGTATTTGACTTCAGAATCAGATAATGTAGGATAAATTGTTACACTGACGCCACCAGCACATGCAATTGCAATATCAACCTGTGTCCACATATAGTTTGTTGGGGCCATAATTGCAGCTCTGCCTTTGCAGGGGAACCCTATTTTCATCAATGCACAGGCAATATCTTCTACACGTTCTTTTAACTCTGCATACGTAAACATTCCATTATTGTCAGCATACAGCTTACTATTGAATTTTTGTGCAGGCCGTTCAGGAAATCTGCTGCAGGTATCATAAAAATACTGAACCATCGTTTTAAGCTCACCCATAATAACCCTCTGAATATATTAATTTAAATATACCTATTTATATATCACGGCTGGTAGGTATTTCAAAAAATTAATTACATTTTTGCATTTATGTTATTTACTGCTATGCAATACAATTTCCCTGCATCTGTCAAGTGCTTTTGCAATATGTTCAGGTGATTTGCCGCCAGCCTGTGCCAGGTCTTTTCTGCCGCCACCACCGCCACCAATTTCTTTTGACACAGTTTTGATAATAGCACCGCAATCAATACCCTTATCAATAGCACCTTTAGTAGCTGCAGCAATAATAAACGCTTTATTCTCCTTTGAAGAAGCTAAACACACTATCACAGTATCCGAAAGTTCCCGAATATAATCAGCCAGTGTACGTAATGCTTCGGCATCCATGTTCTGCAGCGATGCGCTTACAAACTTCAGGCTGTTAATATGTTCTGCTTTATAATAGAGCTCCCTGGCAACATCCTTCAAACCGGCAGCTTTTGTCTTTTCCAGTTCCTTTTCCAGATAAGAAACTTTTTCAAGCATTTCAGCAACTTTTTTCTCAATATTTGATTCATTAACTTCCAGCAACCCCATAATCCTGCGTACTATTGAATGCTCATGAATCATCCGCTCATGCACGCCCTTCAGTGTCACACCTTCAATTCTGCGAACACCTGCACCAGGTGAAGACTCACGCATTATTCTGAAAATACCAATTTTACCTGTATTGTCTACATGCGTCCCGCCACACAATTCCTTGCTGAAATCACTGATGGAAACCATCCTGACAATATCAGAATATTTTTCATCAAATACTGCCATAGCTCCCTGATTTAAGGCTTCCTGCAATGGTATAATGGCTGTATTCACCGGCAGTGCAGCCCATACTTTTTCATTAACTATCGCCTCCACCTGCTCGATCTCTTCCTGAGTCATTGCTTTAAAATGAGAAAAATCAAATCTAAAATGCTGGGGATCAACCAGTGAACCCGCCTGTTTTACGTGCTGTCCCAAAACCTGACGCAGTGCTGCCTGTAAAAGATGCGTTGCGGTATGATTGGCACGGGTAAGATTTCTTCTGATACCATCGATTAATAACCGTACCACAGCGCCTTCCTGAAAAGAACCTCTTTCCACCTGCCCGATATGTACAATAAGGTCACCAGATTTTTTTGTGTCCACAACCCTGAATGTTCCGCTATCACTCATTATATAACCAGTATCCCCAACCTGTCCGCCTGACTCACCATAAAATGGCGTATTTTTGACAACCAGTATTCCTTCCTGCCCCTCACGCAAATGTGCCTTCAGGCCTTCAAAATCTGACATAACAATAATTTCCGATTCTGAATCATATTTTTCATAACCCTCAAACTGCGTGCTCTGAACCTTCTTTAATATTTCACCTACAACCCCATCAATCCTGCTTTCCACACCTTTCCAGCTCTGCCTTCCACGGTTGCGCTGTTCCTCCATTTTATTCTCAAAACCTTCATGGTCAATATCCAATCCATTTTCACGGGCTATCTCTTCGGTCATCTCTACCGGGAAACCAAATGTATCATATAGCACAAATGCATCCGCACCGCTTATTGTAGTTTCGTTCTTTTTCTTCAATCTTTTGATAATCTCTTCCAGCCGGTCCATGCCATTTTCAATGGTTTCCAAGAAGCGTTCCTCTTCTCCTTTTATAACAGCCTTAACATTTTCTTTTGTTCCCGATAGTTCCGGATATTGTTTTCCCATGGCCTCAACCAGAGGATCAATAATGGTATACACAAACGGTTCATGAATACCAATCTGGCGGCCATACCGCAGTGCTCGCCGTAAGATACGACGCAATACATAGCCTCTGCCTTCATTTGATGGATAGGCACCATCCGATATTGCAAAGGCAAGAGCCCGTGCATGTTCTACGAGTACATTGACAGCTATCTGCGTATCACCTTGGTAGGAAATATCCCTCTTTTTCACAATATAATCAACAAGCCCTTTTAATTCATCGGTCTGATAGATACTGTCAACATTCTGTACAAGTGTTGCAAGGCGCTCAAGTCCCATACCGGTATCAATGCCGGTACGGGGAAGTGGATGCAGGACACCTTCAGTGTCCTGAAAATACTGATTGAACACTAAATTCCAGAATTCTAAAAAACGCTCACAATCACATCCGGGTTTACAATCAGGCTTTCCGCATCCAAATGAAGGTCCCCGGTCTAAATACAATTCTGAACAGGGGCCACATGCACCTGAGTCTCCGGCTGGCCCCCAGAAATTATCCTCCTTGCCCAACCGCACTATCTTTTCTTCTGGCAGGCCAATATGTTTATGCCATATATCAAATGCTTCGTCATCATCTACATATATAGAAACCCAGATATCATCTTTTGGGAAACCAATAACACCAGTTGAATACTCCCACGCCCACTCAATGGCTTCTTTTTTAAAATAATCACCAAATGAAAAATTACCTAACATCTCAAAAAAGGTACAATGCCGTTTAGTCTTACCAACATTTTCAAGGTCACTTGTTCGTAAACATTTTTGTATTGACGCTGCACGGGTATACTCTAATTCAACAGTACCGGCAAACATGGGTTTAAATTGCACCATTCCGGCAGTGGTAAACAGCAATGTTGGGTCATCCTTTGGTATAAGTGAACTTGAAGGGACAATTCGGTGATCCCGCTCTTTAAAAAATGAAATAAATGATGTCCGCAAATCATGTATCTTCATCATACTGTGCATCCCTTATAAAAAAATAAAATCTTTCGCATGTTCAAAACAATGTAAAAAAACGATGTTACAATTTCAATAATATTAATTATAGTAATGTATAAAATAACTTCAGTTATTATTCCTGTATATCATGCATGTCTTCATAATCATCGCCAAATTGTTTCATAACTTTTTTTATTATCTCCCAGCTAAAACCTCGTTGTTGTAAAAAGGCTACCACTTTTACTTTAGCATTGGTTTTTTCTTTTACCTGATTATACTTTTTTAGTGCCAGCTTATACACCTGCTCAATATCGGGTTCTTTATCCTCTGTTTTCCGGATAGCCTTTTTAATGATTCCTTTATCAACACCCTTTTCAAAAAGTTTTTTTTCTAACATTTTATTGCCAATAACTTTATGTTCCCTGACCGATTGAATATAGTGCACTGCATATTCATAATCATTAATGAGTCCCCGTTCAGTTAAATACTGTAGTACCCTGCTGATGATAGTTTTATCAAATCCCTTTTTCATAAGATATTTTTTTATACCGTGTTCGGTACAGCTACGGATGCTGATATAATACAATGCCTTTTCCTTACACTCAAAGAGCATAGATTCTTCTTTTAAATGAGTATATGCTTCAATATCAATTGCCATCCCTCGCCGTAGCAAACCTGAGGGAACAGAAGAATGTTCCACCCGTATGTATTCACCAGTATCCAGTGTTATCCGAATATAGCGATCAGTATATTCAATATCCTGTATAATCATTGTACCACACACATATTAAGGGCGTTTATGCAGGCATAACAAAAAGGATGCCACCCGGCATCCTTTTTGTAAAATATATAATGCATTCCATTTTTTATCGTTTGGAAAACTGGAATCTTTTCCGTGCTTTTTTCTGGCCATATTTTTTACGCTCAACCTCACGTGAATCCCTGGTAAGGAATCCTGCCTGCCGCATGGATTTTTTATACTTTTCATCCAGTACTGCCAGGCATCGGGCAATACCTAATTTAACAGCACCTGCCTGCCCTGTCCACCCTCCACCATCAACAGTGGCAACAACATCAAATGAATTCAGTACACCTACCTCCTCCAGCGGCTGTCGTACCACAAGCTCCAGGGTTTGTCGCCTGAAATATTCGTTTATAGGTTTGTTATTGATTATTATAGTACCATTTCCCGGTTTTAACCACACACGCGCAACCGCTGATTTTCTTCTTCCTGTTGCATAATTTTCTGCACTTGCCATTTCTATAACCTCATTTTTAGTAACAATAATTTTTCTTCAATCCATTAAAACTTTAATTCCAAAGGTTCAGGTTTTTGTGCCTTGTGGGGATGGTCACTTCCGGCATATATTTTTAAATTACCCATTAATTGACGTGCTAATTTGTTTTTTGGCATCATACCTTTTACTGCATGGTACAATATATATTCAGGCTTTTTCTCAAGCATCTTTCTGATATTCACAAACCTGCTACCGCCAGGATATTTAGAATGAAAGAAATATTCTTTTTCCTGTGGTTTCTTGCCCGTTAAAAGCACCTTATCTGCATTTATTACGATAACATTATCACCCATATCAAGGTAAGGTGTGTACAAAGGTTTGTGTTTCCCCCGCAACACATATGCTATCTCTGCTGCAAGCCTGCCTAAAACCTTGCCTTCTGCATCAATGACATACCACTTTTTCTCAATCTGAGATTTTTTTAAAGAAAATGTTTGCTGCAAAATACCCATTATATCCTCTCTATAATACTGATTATTTCGCTGTTATGCAAAAAAATTATATAGATTACAAGTGTAGCACGTTATTTATATTAATCAAGAAACAAAAAAATAAATAAAAACATACTGTCTTTAAAATTGGTGTTCAAACTTATTTTTACATAATAATTTTGTCAAGGAAATTAACCAATTTTTTTCGATAGTTATGGCAATCACCACAATGATTTTTATATTACAATCATAATAATCGTATCATGTCATAAAATATACACAAAACCTGTATATAAAAAAGCAGAGATTTTCATCTCTGCTTTTTTATATAATTATTTTTTATCACTTAAAATTTTTTCATATTTTTTTGATATATAGTTTTAGCTTCTTTTACTGTTCTTTCAATGACTTCTTTTACAGTTGGTACATCATTAATAAGGCCCTGACATTGCCCAATAAGCTGTACACCATAATCAAGATCGCCCTCTTCAGTTGCTACTTTTATTTTGTCAAAAGCTGTAGCAAAATGTGCCAGCTGAATCATCATCTTTGGCCCCTGCAGCATAACACCTATCGCTAATTTAAAATACGGCATATTCATCATCTTGGCTATCTTATATGATTCTAAGGCAGCATGAGGCAAACTCATACCTTTTCTTATGGCCTTTTGGGCTGATTTAGTTTTCAGCACACGACAGTAAATTCCATCAAACCGGTTAGAATAGATAGTATCTTCTATTCCTGATTTAAGCTGTGCTTCAATGGTTTTCTTATGTAATGGGCTTTCCTTCGTCATTGATAAACGGGTACCCATTCCAATACCTTCGGCACCCAGCGCCAATGCAGCAGCCATGCCCCGTCCGTCTGCTATACCTCCAACAGCAACAACCGGAATTTTTACTTTGTCAACTATGGCCGGAACAAGAACAAAGGTGGTAACCTGTCCACCATGAGCAGCAGCTTCATGCCCGGTTACCTGAAGAGCATCCGCACCCTGTTTTTCAGCTGCCAGTGCATGTTTTTCAGTAACTACAGTTGCAATCACCTTCCCGCCGTATTTGTGAGCACGCTCTGCGATCCAATCACATTTTCCCAATGATACATTAATGATTGGCACTTTTTCCTCAAGCATGACCTCAGCATTTTCACGTGCACCCGGCATAATAAGAGTACATCCTGCGCCAAATGGTTTATCGGTAAGCTCGCGTATCCTTCTGATAGCCTGGCGGGTTTGTTCCGGTGTCAAAGGTCCGGTTGCCAGATACCCAGTCCCACCAGCATTACATACTGCCGCAACTAATTCAGGTGTGCTAATCCAGCTCATCCCGGGTAAGATAATTGGATACTTAATTCCAAACAGTTGTGTGATTCTTGTTTTCATAAGATAACTCCTCTTTACTTAAATAAAAAGATTGATACCATAACCACAATTATTACTACAAAGATGTAGGCCCCAGTATACTCTTATACTTACTTTAATAGCATAACATTGTTATGCTATATTAATAGCAATAATTATTTTTATATACTAATTATTATTTATATTATTTTATTCATTGTACATTTTATCAATTACATCCTTATATCGCTGCTGTATTATCTTTCTTCTTATCTTCATCGTTGGGGTGATTTCGCCATTTTCCTGTGAAAACTCAGTTGGTAATAATGTAAATTTTTTGATCTTTTCAACCTGTCCCAGGCTTTCAGTTAATTTTTCAATCTTACTGTTGTAGAATTCTACAATTGCTGAATTGGAAATCAGCTCCTGACGGGAAGAATACTGTATTCCTTTTGATTTTGCATATTCTCCCAGCATTTCAAAATTGGGCACAATAAGTGCACTGATATATTTTCGCCCATCGCCAACCACCACAACCTGCTCAATATATAAATCCTCTCCTATCATTGATTCAATGACCTGTGGCGCAATATTTTTCCCACCCGCGGTAATAATCAGATCCTTAATCCTATCGGTTATTCTGATATAACGATTGCCATTATGCTCTTCAATGCTTCCCACATCTCCAGTTTTAAACCAGCCATCCTGTGTAAACATCTCCCTGGTTGCTTCAGGTTGTTTTAAATAACCCTGCATACACATTGGCCCTTTCAGCTGAATTTCACCCTCATCGGAAACTCTGACATCAACAATATCAAGAATCGGGCCACAGACACCCGGATATGCAGTGGCAGCAGTACCAACGGCAACAGGAAAAAATTCTGTCAATCCATAACCCTGAGCCAGCGGGATACCCAATCCATTGAAAAATGCATTGATCTCGGCAGACATAGCTGCTCCACCAACATGGAAAACCCATACATTGCCACCAACTATCTGGCGTATCTTTTTCAATACTATGACGTTTGCAAAAAATCTTTTTATGCCAGTCCATGGCCCAATACAATGTTTAGCTCTTTTTTTGGTATCATATTCAATACCAGCAGTAGTTGCCCAGTTAAACAATTTCTTCTTTAAAGATGGTGCTGATTCTAACCTGTCAAATATGGTAGCATACATCTTTTCCCATAAACGGGGGACACTGCACATATAATTTGGTTTTGACAATGGCAAAATTTCCATAATATCTTTTGGATTACGGCAGTAATGGTTTTCACCACCTTTCAGCAATACTCCATATGTCCACATGCGTTCAAAAACATGGCTTAAAGGCAAAAATGCAAGGGATACCATACCTGGACCTGCTTCAGGGAAGCGGAATACTGATGCATAGATTCCAGCCAGAAAGCTTGCATGAGTATGTACTGCACCTTTAGGATTTCCGGTTGTTCCCGAAGTGTAGATTATGGTGAGCATGTCATTGCTTGATAATTCATTAATACGGACATCAACCGTTTTTTTCCTATCGTCATCAACTAAAGCTTTTATTATCTCATTAAAATAAAAACTATTCTCACCATTTGCTATCACAGCATCCTGAAGAGATACTATCATACGTAAGCTGGTTGAATTCATTATCTGAAGAATTTTATCATACTGTTCCTGATCACCGGTAAAGATTGCTTTGATTGAAGCATCATCAAGTATATACTTTGCTTCATCCTTTGAGTTGGTTGCATAAATTGGAACCGGGATACACCCTGCTGCCTGAATCCCTAAATCAGCCAATGTCCATTCAGGGCAATTCTTTGAAAAGATTGCGATACGATCCCCTTTTTGCAGTCCCTTAGAAATTAAAAAATGAGCTATCGCATACACTATACTTGTCAGATCTTTCCAGGTATAGCTACACTTTTTGCCATTAATAAATCCCGATAATGCCGCGCTATTACCACGTTGCTTTGCTCGGGATAATACCATATTGATAACACTTTTTTCACTGGAACAAAATTCCTTATATCCTTCAAGTGTTGCTTTCTGCATAGATGCCCCACCCCATTATAAATTTTTTGGTAATTGTAAGAAATGATGGCTATTATTTAACTTTTTTTGCCATTTGTTTTTCAATCTCTACTGCTTCTTTTATTATTCTTTCCACAACCTGTTTCACTGTTGGCGTATCTTTTATAATGCCGCTCACCTGACCAAGTGGTAAAACCCCTTTATCAAAATCACCATCCATACAACCAACTTTGAACGCATCAAAGCCTATTGCCATTCGAGCCATCTGAATAGCACGACGCGGTCCCATAAACATGATGCCTATTGCAAGTTTCAGCCACGGATAGCCCAGCATATCAGCTATCTTCTTTGAACGTATGAGTGAACTTAAAGGATTTAAGTGCTTGTTCATGAGGTGCACTACACCTTTTGATTTCATAAACCGTGCATGAAGCCCATCTACTTTTGAGGTATAAACAGTATTATATACATCTGACTGTACTCCTGCCTGCTTTGCGCTTTCAGCCACAGGGCTTTCCTTGGTATTCATAAACCTGGTTCCCATTGCTATGCCTTCAGCACCCAGTGCCAGTGCAGCTATCAACCCCCTGCCATCGGCAAAACCACCAGCAGCTATAATAGGAAGATCAATTGCATCTGCCATTGCTGGTATAAGTACTAATGAGGTGATTGCACCACCATGCCCTGCAGCTTCATATCCTGTAACGATTAAAGCATCAGCACCATCACGCTTTGCCGCTAATGCATGCTTGTGTGTTGTAACTGTAGCAATAACCTTTCCACCGTATGCATGAACAGCTTTTGCAATTTTATCGCCTTTTCCCAATGAATAATTGACAATTGGAACCTTTTCTTCAATTAAAACTTCCGCATTGCGTTCTGCACCTGGAAAATACAATGTAACATTTGCACCAAACGGCTTATTGGTAAGCTGGCGAATTTTACGCACTGCTTCACGGGTCTGCTCAGCTGTCAATACACCGGTTGCAAGGATACCAAGACCTCCAGCATTTGACACCGCAGCTACAAGCTCAGGTGTACTTATCCAGCTCATACCTGATAACACGATAGGATGTTTGATCTTGAAAAGTTCTGTAATTTTTGTTTTCATTGCATTTCTCCTCAAATTCATAATTTTAATGATAAATATTTCCGCTAAGAGCGGATGAATTATACCTTTGAATAAATTCACTTTTATTCTATCGCAAACATAACAGGGTTATCTAAAAAAGTAAGAAATATATACTCTTTTTGTCAAAACTTTTATATAAAAAATTATGTAGTTGAATAATTTATACGGCACAATACATACGGGAGACAGGCATTGCCACCCCATTCCCGTTCTGAAGAAAGTACTATTTTATCACTCAACATCATCGTAACATCATCACTTACCATGGAATTTGATAATCGCCCTTTAACTTCACCCTGAACAACCAGCCATGCTAAGTCCAGGTTGGCTGAAAAGTTCCCCATTAATGTATTTGATTGCCCAAAGCCAATAAACTGGTCTATAATAATCCCTGTTCCCATCTGGACTATCATGTCTTTAAAGGATGTAGTGCCCGGTTCCACAACAATATTGCTAAAACTTTCCTGTGGTAATGTAGCATAGCCTCGCGAAGCATTCCCGGTAGAATGCGTATGCAAAAGATGGGCGCTTTGCAAATGAGCAATATAGCTTTTGACATACCCATTTTCAATGATAGTTTTATTCTGAGCCGGGACTCCTTCATCATCAAAAGGGTAGCTTCCGGGTGCAAAATCAATTAACGGATTATCATATACTGTTAACTGCTTACCAAAAACCTTTTCACCAAATTTGCCAATATAGCGTGAAATTCCACGTTCCACTGCACGACCTGTCAACCCCTGCAGTACCACACCCATTATCTGACCAAATGCCTTTGGTGTAAAAATTACATAATAATTACCAAATGGCATTGTGACTGTGCGTTCACTGAATGCCAGCTTTTGGATAATTCGTTCAGTAAGCTCATCTATCTGAAAATCACTGTTCCAGGTAATACTTTCATAAACCTGAACACGGCTGCCATCAGACAGTATCCGTAATGCAGTTACTGTCGCCCCCTGCCGTGAATAGCAGTACCCACTATCAAAACCCCTGGAGTTAACAAGATGCATATATCCATCCACACACCCAAAACCTGCATCAACCATACAGTCACTGTACAATGAATGTATTGTATCCACAACTTTCTGTAATGTATCCTGATAATATTCGGTATCCTTATTACATATTTTTCCATCATAGCATGCAACATGGGGAGCGGTTTGCATTGCTGGAAGTTCATGTTCTTCAATTTCCCCATAGCGGGCTGTTTCACGTGCATATTCTATCACCGAATCAATCATTGAAATATCATTACAAAACGAAAAACCTGTTCTGCCATCAATATTCATCCTGATACCATAGCCCTTAAGTTCTGATTCCCGCACACCATAAAAAACATTATTCTTAAATGAAAATGTTTTATGTACTGCATACTCAGCAAATACGTCCCACCAGCGACTTTTTTGTTTTGCGCAGGTTTCCTGTATTCTACTTAGATTTAGTTTTTCTGCTTCCAGCACCTTTGCCTCCTATAAGAACATTTTTAATCAATATATGCGGCCCGCCAGATGAAACAGGCAACGGAGCCTGACCCTGCTTGCCGCAACCACCCAATCCACCAAACAATGTACAATCGTTAGCGATTGCTTCAATGTTTTCAAGAGTTACAAAAACATTGCCTGTAAGCATGCACTCTCTGAACTTCTTTGTTTTCTTTCCTTTTTTTACTTGATACGCATACGCAGGTGTAAAGGTAAACATTTCTAAATTTGTTTGCCCTCCCAGAGCCCCCACCACATAGATGCCATTCCACAGCTTTTCAAACAACTCCTCAACCGTGGAATCTCCATTTTCTATATATGTATTTGTCATTCGCACAATAGGGCTGGCTGAAGCAGTTATGGCACGTGCATTGCCGGTTATCTCTTCCCCCATTTTTACAGCCGTTTCCCTTGAATGAAGACGGCTGTGTAAAAACCCATTTTTTATCAAATATGTTTTTGCCGGCTTTATGCCTTCATCATCACAGGGGATATACCCGGCATACGGCAGCGTCCCATCATCCACAACATTGAGTATATCCGGGCCAAAGCGCTTACCGATTACCATTATCTCTTTCATACGTGGATTTTCATATACAAAATCTGCTTCTGACAGATGGCCAAATGCCTCATGGATGAAAACCCCAGCTAATTTTGGATCGGCTATAACATCATATACACCGCTTTTTATCTGTGGTGCCAGTACCAGTTCTGTTGCTGTACGCACCACATTTTCTGCCATTGTGTGTCTATCTTTAACTATCTCAAAACCTGCATAGTTAGCATCCGATTCGCCATATGGCTGAATGACTGCCCCGTCTTTGGCAATAGCAGATAGCGACAATCCGCAGAAAGATCTGTCATATTCAACAACACTGTTATCAGTATTACATAATATATACTTCGTCAGTGAATCACGGTATAATACATTGGTATTTTCAACAAGCTGGTTATCCTTCAATATGTTATTGTAATCGGTAAGCAAGCGCATCTTTTCCTCCAGGCTTACAGCATCTGGCGGAATGAGCGTTTTTGTTTTTTCTTTAATCACATTTGTCTGTAATAAAGACAGCGTGGGTGCGTTTTCTTTTTTTTGTATGTGCGATAGCTGTAGTGCCTGTTGCAGGGCATAATCAACCATATCAAGAGAAGTAAATGCAAAAAATCCCCAACAACCTTTATTGTAGACACGAACCGACCCCTGAGTTGAAGTGCCTACTTTACAGGTTTCAATCATCCTTTTTGTAAGATGTATTGTGGTAGAAAAACCTTCACTCATGCGAATTTCAGCGTATTCTGCCTTAATGTTTTTCAATTTTTTTAGTAAATCCATTGGATCAACTGACATAGCAATAATCTCCATAAAATAAAAATCTAATTCTTTAAAAACAGGATTTAGTCAGGAATGACAAATATTACCTCATCCCAAAAATCTTAGCTAGTTATCCGCTGCTACTGCTGAACTTCTGCATGTATTGCATACTGTATTGCCTGTGCAAGATGATGTGATAATGTTTGCCACTGCCTTTTACTGCTGAAAAAAATCTGCTGGTTAGCTTCAAGCTCAATTCCGCAGTAACTATCGCCATACTTCTTCCGTAACCACACTGTTACGCCATCACCGCACCCTCTAAATGGATAATTAAATGCTACCCTCAATGGATAAGCGTTCATCAATGCTTTTTTAATATTCCTGCAGAATAGCGCTTCTGTAGGGCGGCTCTGGTCATACAGCAATCCTATATCAGTATAGCGTTTAAAACCGTACAACTGCGGAGTAAATGAGTGTACTGAAATATGGAACACAGCATCTGAGTTTTGCATCATGGTATTAATAGCTTTTTCAATGTTACTGCGATATACAGTATAATAACGCTTAACTATTTCATTTTTTAAAAAAATATCGCTCCCTTTTATCAGTGCTGAAAAAAGTTCATTGCTTCCTATTGACCTGTTACAATCCACCACTAACCGGGTAACCGAAGTATACAGCAGTGGTGCCCCAAGTGTCTTTCCAAGAATGCGAGCCATCTGCAATGCTCCAATATCATAAGCCCAATGTGTTGAAAGTATTGTGGTATCAGTGAAAATGTCGCGCAATGCATCAGGGACACGATTCCCTGCATGTTCACAGGTAATTATGATGGAAATGTTACTCATTTATTTCCCGGCATTTCTTATATAACTTGACATTATACCATACTATACGCTTTCTTTGGTCAATATATATTTTTTTACAGGAGTTTGGTCCATGTTAATTATTACCACCATCATTGGATTATCAGCTGGCATTTTAGGGGGATTAGTGGGTATTGGAGGAGGTGTCATCATGATTCCTGCGCTTATATACCTGCTCCATTTCAATCAGCATTTAGCTCAGGGAACAACATTAGCTGCCATGATACCCCCCATTGGGATACTGGCAGCATATGAATATTACAAATCAGGCAACGTGAATATACCTGTAGCCATAACCCTTGCATTAGGCTTTATTATTGGTGGTTACATTGGCGGGAAAATTGCTATATCCTTAGATAATGAAACATTACGTCGAGTGTTTGGTATAATACTTTTTATTATGTCGTTACAAATAATCTTCAGCAAATAATTAAGCCTTATACCCACCTAAGTTAGCCAATGCCACACTGCCTGGACTTATTGTATCAGGATCTGTCATGACATTGACAAGCGCCACAGTATTGCTTTGTAATGCATCAACGATAGCTGGATTTATGTCATCAGGTTTTTCAATTAAATACCCCTTACCACCTAAAGCTTCCACCAGCTTATGATAGGGAATATTCCCAATAAATGTTCCTTCTTTTACCGGGTGCCCCATCCGTAAAACCTGGCTATGCCGTATCATCCCCCAACCAAGGTCATTGCTAACAACTATGGTAAGAGCCAGTCCTTTCCGTATAGCTGTCTCAATTTCCATAAAATTGAATCCTAAAGAACCATCGCCGGTAAAAAGCACAACCCGTGAGTTCTTGTAATACAGCTTTGCCGCATTGGCAAATGGAATACCCACTCCCAAACATCCATACAATCCCGAATCCAGGTATGTTCCACCTTTCTTTACAGTCCGTGTCATTCCCATCCATATCTGAGCATCACCCCCATCACTGACCACTACGTCATCTTCCTTATCCATGATCTGATTTATTTCATAGGCTACGCGCATGGCATGAATGGGTACTGCATTACTCAGCCATTGTTGCTGTGCCTGCTGTTTGCTTTCTTCATCGGCTTTTTTAAGCTCATTTCCCCATTCTTTGAATCGTTCCGTTAGATTCAGTTGCTTTTCTTTTATTATTTCATTACACTCACTAACAAATGCACTTGCATCACTTATTATTCCCTTATGTATACTGCGATTACGCCCAATCTCCTCCGGTTCAATATCTACCTGAACTAAAGTCACATCTTTGTTAAAGATATCGCCAAATATATAGTACAGGCTCACCCTATTCCCAAGCAATATCACCATATCAGCATTGAAATTGGCATACAGCGCTGCTCCTGGCCGTATGGCTAATGATGATTCAAAACATAAAGGGTGGGTATCCGGTACTACACCTCTTCCTGCAGAACTTGTAAAAACAGGGATGCCTGTAAGTTTAACAAATTGCAGCAATGCTTCCGCTGCATCGGCATACCATGCACCACTGCCTGCAATAATAACTGGTTTTTTCTTATGCTGTAACAGTTCAATCACATCAAAAGCTGCATCCCTATCGCAAGGTTTTGAATATACCAATGTATTTGTTTTTTTTACTTTTGTTTCATCAGGTACTGCATTGAGAACATCAACAGGCAATTCCAGATACACAGGTCCCGGCCTGCCTGAACATGCTGCTCGATATGCCATATCAACATATTCGTACACACGCTCAGGTTTATGGCATACAAAAGCTTTTTTTACCATGGGTTCAATGACCGGTAACTGTTTCATATCCTGTAAATCAAGCTTCTCATTGCTTTCCAGCCCCACACATCCTGCTATAAGAAGTACAGGCGCATTGGATAACCGTGCATTAGCAATAGCGGTAAGAGCGTTGGTAAACCCCGGGCCTGCTGTAACAAGTGCAACTCCAGGCTTTCTACTTAAGCGTCCCCACGCTTCAGCCATAAATACAGCTGCCTGTTCATGGCGTGTATCGAATATTTTAATTGTTGAGTTTTCCAAATGTTCATAAATTGGAGTAATATGACCACCGCTTAAGGAAAAGATATACTCAACCTGTTTATCAAGTAATGCTTCAACAACAAGTTTTGCTCCATTAGCCATACAATCCTCCATAATACTATAATTCCATTAATTGGCCGCCACAGACATTTATTGCCTGCCCTGTAATATATGAAGACGCTTCAGAAGCTAAAAATACAACAAGCCTGGCAACCTCCTCAGGTGTACCAATCCTGTTAAGTGGTATGCTCTGACACATGACCTTTTCGCGCTCTTCTGGTGTTGTTTTGAATACCTTTGCTTCTAATTCAAAGCGCCAGCGCTCTAAATCAG
>DYLU01000096.1 GCA_020721905.1 Leptospira biflexa
CGCACTTACATAGTCTCACACAGGCTTGCATGTAGCGCTCAAGGTTTGTCTTCACGAAAGATATGTATACTGGTTAACTATCGCAAAAGGTTTTATAAAAATATTTTTTGTATGTACTGTGATATAAGGCAGTAAGTAAAAAGGTGATGACATTTTATAATAATTGAACTTACGATATAATATTATCTGGTACATTATATTTTATGCTTGAATACAGAAAGGACATACTATGATTGATACTTAGTACTGTTATACTACGAACTTGATTATAGTCTACAGCAATACACCAATGGACTGAAATGAATAAACAAAAAAAACTCTACACTGAAACCAATCTTCTGATTGCCTTTGGCATTACCCTTATTGTGGTAATGGGAGTTACTAACATAACACCAGCCTTACCTGCAATGGCACAGTTTTTTAACATCCCGTACTCATCAGTTGCATTAATAATAACCGTGTTTACCATGCCCGGAATAATCCTTACACCAATTTTAGGAATCATGTCCGACAGAATTGGGCGTAAAATTATCATTATCCCTTCATTACTCATATTTGGCATTACCGGCATCATCATGTTTTTTATTACCGACTTCACCTGGCTTATTATATTACGGTTTATTCAAGGCATGGGCGTATCGGCATTAGGAGCAATTAATGCAACCATCATTGGCGATATGTTTACCGGCAAAGACCGAACCATTGCATTTGGATACAACGCCAGTGTTTTAAATATTGGTACTGCACTGTACCCTGCCATTGGGGGATTTTTGTGCATCTTAGGCTGGAATTATCCCTTTTTACTATCGGCCTTTGCACTTGTTGTGGCATGGTTTGCCATGTTTCATTTACACAATCCTGAGCCACTCAATACTTCATCATTGAAACGCTATTTTCATGCAATACTTACTATTTTAAAAAGCCCCTATGTTATTGGACTGCTGTCAACAACCGTTTTGACATTCATACTTCTGTATGGACCAATCATAACCTATTTCCCGTATATCATATCATATCGGTTTAAAGCAACAGCAGCAACCATTGGTTTATTCATGTCTGCCATGTCCATAGTAACTGCAATTACATCATCACAATTACAAATCCTTACAAAACGCTATTCAGAAAAAAATCTCATACTGTACGGCTTTATAGGGCTTTGCATATCGTTTATCATAGCAGGTTTTGCATACAATTACTTCTGGCTTGCAATAGCTATCATCATTGCTGGGGCATCCAATGCAATCAACAATCCTAGTTTACTATCGCTTTTAACTGCAGCTGCACCTGCTCAATTCCGTGGAGCCATCATGTCATTAAACGGCATGGGGCTTAGAATCGGTCAAACGGCTGGCCCACTACTTATGGCTTCATTAGTGGAGATAGTTACTGTTGAAAAGGCTTTTTATATTATAAGCGCTTCTACATTTATAATAGTCGTTGCACTTTTTTCAACCATATTATCAAATAAATATTGTAGAATAAAAGATTAACTTTCATACAGTAACTATAGCCCTATAACATTAATCAGAGATACTAAACAATGAGTATAGATGAAAAGATACAACAACTAAAGCAAAAGCTAATGGGCACACTGAACGCTACGTCAGTTAGTGATGATCCCGATGTGCTTGAAAAATATGCAATGGACGAAACATCCGACCTTAAAGGTGATCCGTGGCTTGTGGTTTACGCCAAATGCACACGTGACGTCAGCATAACACTTTCACTATGCAACACATACAAAATTCCGGTTATACCGCGAGGTGCCGGCACAGGCGTTACCGGCGGCGCAGTGCCGGTGTCCGGTGGTGTGGTGCTATCGCTTGAAAAAATGAACAAAATACTTGAGATAGACACTGAAAATATGATAGCCGTTTGCCAGCCGGGAGTCATTACCGGCCAATTGCAAAAGGAAGCACTGCAGTATGGACTTATGTATCCACCGGATCCGGCAAGTCTGGATTCCTGTTCCCTTGGTGGCAATGTTGCCGAAGGTGCTGGCGGTCCACGTGCCGTAAAATATGGCACCACAAAGGATTACATAACTGGTTTAGAGTTTGTGTTACCCGATGGCAGCATACTACAGCATGGGGGCAAATTCATAAAAAACGCCACTGGCTATAACCTTACGGGAATACTCATTGGCTCTGAAGGGACACTTGCTGTTATTACTAAAATATATTGCAAACTTATACCAGCACCACCCGTTACTTTTGACATGCTCATACCGTTTCAAAGCCTTCATGACGCTACGAGTTTTGTGCATACGCTTCTTATTAACCGAATACGCCCCGCTGTTATAGAATTCATGGAAGAGGATGCTCTGACCCTGGCCGCTCAATATCTTGGAGAAGCAATGCCTCATCCACAGGCACATGCTCATCTTTTAATACAATTGGATGGCGATAGTTACTCGGAGATTGAACCTTTGCTGAACAAAATACTATCCCTCTGCCCGGTTGACCCTGATACAATACTCACTGCAGAGTCACCTGAACAAAAAGATCGCCTATGGAAAGCTCGACGCTGTATACGTGAGGCAATCCACACAAAAAGTCCGGTATTTTTAGCCGAAGATTGCTCTGTCCCCCGCTCATCGATAGTGCCATTTTTAACCGGCGTAAAACAGGCTCTGACTCCTTACGGAATTCAATCCATCATGTTTGGCCATGCTGGCGATGGCAATATTCACATAGATGTGCTTAAAAATAACATGCCGTATGATGAATTCAAAGCTTTAGTGCCATCGTTAAAAAAGATTATTTACACAGAGGCATATAAATATGGGGGAACTATCACCGGAGAGCATGGAACAGGATTTATACGCAAAGACGCTTTAAAACAATTTGCCTCATCACAGGAACTATCGCTTTATAAGCGATTAAAAAAGGCTTTTGATCCCAATGGAATTTTAAATCCCCACAAGATCATTGATTCAGATTAATAGAAAATGAGACCGTTTCCTGACCGGTTCCAAAATAGCGGCTATGTTCAACCTTGATACATTTACTCTGTACTACCTGCAGACCCGCTTCTTTTGCTTTTTGCGCAGATTCATTATGAGCAATGCCTAACTGCATCCACACAACCTTTGCCCCAATGGCAATTGCATCTTCAACAACTGGCGGTACATCAGCAGGCTTTCTGAATATGTCAACTATTTCAACAGGGAACGGAATTGACTTTAAATCTGGGTACACAGTCAATCCTAAAATAGTCTTCCTGTTAGGATTCACCGGTATCACCGTATAGCCATTTTTGATAAGATATTGCGCAACCATGTTGCTATCTTTTGAAGGATCATCAGATAATCCCACAACTGCTATAACCTTATAGCGCTTTAATATCTCTTTAATTTCATCATCAACCGGATTGAATGCCGGTACTTCACATTGGTCTTTACCCATAGTATTACCTCTTTAATGATTAAAAATAAATTCAAGAATAAGTATACTATAATTTGTTCTCTTTAGCCAAAAAATATATATGCTCTGACCCCATTTTTGTTTTTTATCCCCCAACTTTTTCCTGTATCCTCTAGTACTTGACAATGCACTTTCAGCACCTTTTTGTGTGTATGCCATATCTGGCGTAATATCCGGCAAACCATTAGGGTATCGTGTTGGAATATGCAATGTATCAAGCAACCGCGCATCATCTAAACGTTGATGAAATTTTCATATAGGGATACATTAATCATTTTGACATCATCAATCAGCTTTACAATTGAGGGTCCCAATCAGAATCATAATAATACAATGCTTTTAACGCTTTATCCGAGGATTGCTGACATAAAAAGCAGGCGTGTGCATACTTATCATTGTCATACATGATGTTTGCCTCTTCATAACATTTTTTATTTGTAAAAAACATTTTCAATAATTAAGCGATTTCATTATCTCTATCCATAGATATAATGTATCGCGATTCAAACTGGATGTTAACCTATATTATATTAAACATATATCAGCTTTTAAATGCCCACTGCAAATTTTTTGGTAGTGCAGACACTTCAACCTTCTGTGCTTCTCCGGTTAAATCAACTGAATTGTAGGTGTGCCAGTAGAGTATTGTTTTATGTTTGTATTCGGATTTTTTTATCATATCACACACTGCCGCAAATGTTTTCCCTGTATAGGTAGGCTCAAGCTGTATGCCTTCTTTTATTTTCATTGTTTCGATAGCATCCAGGCAAACGCTGGTTGGATACCCATATCCTTCGCCGCAGTAATCGTGAAGGATAGTGGGCCTTTGAAATGCTATATCTGGAAGTTTTGTAAAAGTCTTCATTAATTTATACGTCTTTACCATCAATGCCTGCACACTTTTTTCATTAGCTATCGGTACCGGCCCAAGTGATTTATTGGTAACACGGACTCCTATAACGATACTGCGTAAGCCAGCCAGTGCAGCACCCAATGATAGCCCTGCCATGGTACCAGTCGAACCCAATGCACACACAATATAATCAGGCTCAGGCAACTCAGCCTTTTGTATCTGACTTTTTAATTCAAAAGCAGCATTGACAAATCCCACTGTCCCCAATGGTGAAGAACCGCCTGCGTATAAAAAATATGCATCGTGTACTAACCGTTCCTTTGTGTAAAACATAAAGCCCGTTTTCAGCATTGTTTTGTAATAGTGTACTTCTGCACCATAGCGTACAAATAAAAGCAGATTTCTTTTTACATATTCTGTCACAGGTTGCCAGAATAAAAGCAACCTGCATCCAAGCCCAAGGTGTTTACAAAAAACAGCAGTAGCCAGCCCATGATTGGTGCCAATGCCACCCATGGTTACAACCTTCTTTTTCCCGGTAACTATCGCCTCAGCTAATGTAAATTCCAATTTCCGTACCTTGTTCCCGCCATATATTGAAGATGAAACATCATCGCGCTTAATCCATAAACCATCATGCCCTAATGACGAAAGCTTTTGAACAGGTGTAGGGAAATTCCCCATCGATACACGGGGAAGTTTTTTCAGTTCCGGGAACACTTCATATAATGGTAACCCATTCACAGCTTACTCCCAGTCTTCTTTTTGTAGTATTGCCTCAAGATGAATGCCCTGTGCTTCTAAATAGCGCTTTCGCAATAAATAGTAGATAACACCGCTTATAACAAATACAACAAACAATCCAATCTTAAAGATAGTTTTAAGGTCAATAAGTATCACAAGGCAAAAGAAAAGTATAAGGACAAAACCCACAATAACACATATATGCAGCCATACACCATTAAGCCTGAAGGCTGCCGTATGATATTTTTCAGGATACAATCGCGGAAACTTTAATGCTGCTATAAGGATTGGCAGAAAAATAATGATACCGCCCAGCGCCGAATATGACGCAAATGTTTCTATGGAAAGATCAGATACAATTCCCATAATGGACAACAGCCAGATCATGGTAAGCAGTATATGCGGTGTTCCAAATGTTGTATGGATGCTTCCAAGCCATGATGGCAACAATTGGTCCTGTATAATAATCAGCAGTGATTTAGTTCCAACAATGAAAAGAGCATTGAGTGTTGTGGTAAGTGCCAGCACTGCGCCCCCTAAAATAAAAAACATCACACCTGCATTGCCTAAAAACGACCTGCTTAAAAATATCAAGGGTTCTGCTTCCTGCGCGGTTTTTTGCCAGGGCATACTGCCAGCAGTAGCTATAGCCATACAAAAATACACTGCTGTGACAATAGGGAATGTGATGAAGTATGCTCCGGGGATTGTGGTGCCTGGATTTTGTATTTCACCACCTAATTCAATGATGCCATTTGATCCTAAATACGTAAAGGTCAACAATGCCACCCCCACCAGAAGGTTGCCAAAACCTTTTTCAAAAAAATTGTCAAGATTTGCAGCATCAAACCGTGCAATACCGCCCAACGAAAAAAATAGTAATGCACTGAGCAACACTATCACCATAATGGCCTGCACAGTTGCTGCCGGCTTAATGCCAATGAGGTTTATAATATAGAACAACGTCACAAGAGCTATCGCACACATTTTAAGCGATAGCCCCGGATAGAGGGTGCTGATATAGCGTGCACAGGAAATGCTGTATAAAGGTATTTGTCCAAAGAATGTTGCCAGCACATATATCCATATACCCACAAACGCAATGCCTGGTGATACCATACGGCTGGGATACTTATAATTGCCACCCACCGATGGAATTGCCGAACCTAACATTGCAAGTGGCAACATGCTTAAAAATACCGGAATAACGGCCAAAAGGTATGCAAGCGGCAAAGCAGGCCCAACCATTTTCAACACTATGCCTGTAAATACAAAAACGCCACCTCCAATGGTAAACCCTACTGCAATAAAGGTTACCGCCGGAAGCCCAAGAACCCGTTTGAGTCCGTTCATAGTGCACCTCTATCGTTTTTTGATAAGGTGCTTTGCAAGGCGCTTGCCCAATCCAATGATGGTAAGCACCGTGGGGCGGTCCAGTGATTCAGGGAAAGTGCTTGCATCACAAACATACAGACCATCAATTTTTGTCCGAAGATTAGTATCAAGCATATCGCCAACTCGCACGGTTCCGCTGGGGTGAGTGCCAATTAATGGGCGCATGAAAATTGATGAAGCTGGGGCACCTGCTTTTTTGAGTATTGCTTCAGACACTGCACGTGCTTTTGCCAGGCGCTCTTTGTCCTTTTGCGTTAACGGTTTGGAGATAGTTCCATCAGAATAAACTCCCCCGGTTATATCATCCTTAAGTTTAATCATTACCCCCAGGATATGATTCCACTGAAACCATTGCAACAATGGTTTAACACCCACACGTACAGCCGCCAGCGGATACAATAACCACGGGTCAATAAGCGTTGAGAGCATGTAGCCATCTGCATCATTTTCCCATGACCATGTCATTGGCGGCTCTTTGCCTATGCCTTTATCGCTTATTGTACCATACACCATAACAGTAACATCCATTGTCATGCCTTTACCTGCATCTTTAAACCCGGAAGCCTGAAGCAATCGCGGGCTTCCAATACCTCCTGCCGCCACTACCACATAGGGAGCATGAGCAATAAAATTTTTCCCGCCTGCACTGCCCTCAACTCCCTGTACTGATCTTCCATCATGGAGTATCTTTTTTACTTTTACATGAGTATATAATGCTGCTCCTGCCTCTAACGCTTCATCTACCCATTCGGCAGCATTCCACTTTGCCCCACATCTGCATCCCAGCATGCATGCTGCAGTACAATGGAAATTTTTGCTACGCTCCGGATTCATGAATTTTGGCTGCGGGTACCACTCATATCCAAGTTGAATGGCAGCCTGGGCAATGCGGGTTGAAGCTATTCCACGAAGCTGTGGTAGAAGTGGTTGTATATTGAGCTCCTGAATTGTTTCATTGACTTCATTATCGATATCTATCCTGTAGCGTTTTTTTAGCCACACAGGTGGCACTGCTGCACACCCACAATACATACTGGTTGCACCGCCAACCATAATTGGGCTGATAATGTTAAGTCCTTCTTTTGTAAAGAGCAGGCTCATCTTATCAGAATATATCATTGCTCCGGGATATGTCCCATAGTAAATGCGCCCGCGGTGATCGGCTCCTTTATCCAGTATAATAACTTTTTTCCCAGCACGCGATAGTTCCCGGGCAACTGTAGCCCCGCCAGGGCCAGAGCCAATTACTATAGCATCTGCAGTAAGTTTCAATAATGACATGTCAAACCTCCAATTGTTTATTTCATAAAAAGCATACTGATTATCATATGATTTGTCAAGATATAATGTGATATAGGCTCTGACCCCATTATTTATGCAAAGCCCTTACGTTAATAGCCGAAAATAGGCTCCGACTCCATCTGATGTGAAATTTTTTAAAATTTTTCACAAATTCCGTTAAATTTTTTTATCCACAAGCGTTGTATA
>DYLU01000022.1 GCA_020721905.1 Leptospira biflexa
ATAAGCAAATGAAGCTTCTGCTATATACAACGCTTGTGGATAAAAAAATTTAACGAATTTTGCGAAAAATTTTAAAAATTTTTGAAGATTTTTGGGGTCAGAGCATATGAGGGAAGGGATAACCTTTCCCACTAACACCCTCTCCTTAGGTAATCAGGGGTCAGAGCCTTACAACATTAAAGTAAAATAATGTATAACGCATATAATACAGAGAATACAGATAAAATGCGGAAATCAACAACAAAAAAAGGGTCAGAGCCACAAAAAAAGAAGATTTTATTTAAACCACTTAATAAAAATCTTTACAATTTTGAACACTTATAATTATAACTAATTTAAATCGTAAAATTATTTATTCTTAAACAATATTAGTATATATAAAATTTGAAAATATGTATTATTCTATTTTAATGTGTAAACATGAAGGTAAAAATCTTTTTCATACAAAGCATACTATACCAAGGTGAAAAATGATTAGTAAATTTAAAATACAATTTTACATATCAGGGTTATGATAATGAAGAAAATTTTTGCTTTTATATTATGTATTATACTGGGATACTTTACAGCCTGCATTGGTGAAAAGTTGTCCGAAGAAGAATTTTCAATTTTATGGCAGGAATATCTATCACGTGAATTTGTTGAAAGTTTTGATGAACAGCAATCATCCAAGCAACGCCGAGAAATCATGGATACTGTGTTACAGGATTTTAAAATAAGCCAGCAGGCCTTTTACAGTTACTGTAAAGCAAAACATCCTGATAAATATAAACTTTTTGATGTAAACCCTTAAACTAAGTGAGGAGACTATGATACAGTGGTTACGCAAACGGTCATTCCATATTATTTTTATTACCTTTCTTGCAGGAATTTTTATTGGGATTAATATTGCATTTACTGTTTCCGCACAGGAACCTTCGTTTAAATATTTAGATTTTTTTCATCAGGTATACCAGCTTATCCGCAATGAATATGTAGAAAAGCCTGATTCCAGGAACCTTTTTTATGGCGCCATTCGCGGCATGATTGCATCTTTAAATGACCCTTTTTCACGGTTTTTAGATGAACAGGAATACAGCCAGCTAAAAGAAGAAACAAGTGGTGAGTTTATTGGTGTGGGAATTGAAATTTCTGCAAAAAATGGTGATATTATTGTTGTGTCTCCTATTGAAGGAACACCTGCAATGAAAGCAGGTATTCAGCCTGGCGACATCATCTATAAAATTGATAATAAGCCAATAAAAAGTAAAAACATTAACGATATAGTTTCCATGATACGAGGCAAACCCCATACAAAAGTTATTCTTTCTATTATTCGTGAAGGTATCGACGAACCCATTGATGTTGAACTTGAACGGTTGCCAATAAAGCTGCAAACAGTAAATTATGCAATTATCGACAACACCGACATTGGATACATCAGAATAAAAGTCTTCAGCGAAGATACCGCAACAGAGGTGAAAAAAGCATTACAGTATTTTCAAAACAACAATATAAAAAAATGCATCGTCGACCTCAGATGGAATCCTGGTGGATTATTGGACCAGGCTATTACCGTCAGTGATTTGTTTTTACCTAAAGGGACCATGATTGTCTCAACCAGGGGAAGAAGCGGAAAAGAAACATTGCAGGAATATCGTGCATCTTCAGATCCTTTATTCACTGGTAAATGCATCATCCTTGTCAATAAAGGAAGTGCTTCAGCTTCAGAGATTGTTTCCGGCGCATTAAAGGATAACAACCGTGCCAAACTATTAGGGGAAAAAACGTTTGGTAAAGGTTCGGTTCAAAAATTCTTTAACTTAGATGAAAATACCGGAGTTACACTGACTATAGCCAAATATTATACACCTTCTGGTATTTCAATTCACGGTATAGGGATCCAGCCAGATTACGATGTTCCCATGGTAACTATCTCCAAAGATGAACAAAAGCAGATAAATATACTGATAAAAGAAAAGATACTGGAAAAATTTATAAGTACACACACAAAATATGATGATCCAACGAAACAGGAATTCCAAAAGCTTTTAGAAAAGAATGCTATTAAGCTTTCTGATTCAACAGCACATTTTATTTTAAAATCAGAAATATACCGTTATACAAAACGGCCGCTGTATGATCTTGAATTTGATAATCAGTTAGCAGAGGCAATAAAAATAATTAATGAGCAATAATATTTTAGGAATAGGGTTAGAAAGTTCATGTGATGAGACAGCAGTAGCCATAGTTGCTGACGGAAAAACAATACTGTCTCATGCAATCTTCAGCCAGATACATCTTCATAAAGAATACTATGGTGTGGTTCCTGAAATTGCATCACGTGCCCATTTAGAGGTCATTAATGATTTAATTGACCATTGCCTTAGGGAAGCATCAATTGCATTCAAAGATCTTTCTTACGTTGCTGCCACCTACAGGCCAGGTCTTGTTGGTTCACTGCTCATTGCATTGCAATCAGCAAAAGCTATCAGCTATACCCTGTCAATACCACTGATTGCTGTACATCATCTGGAAGCGCATTTATATGCCCCGTTTCTGGAAGGTCATAGTATTGAATTCCCTTTTATTGGGCTACTGGTTTCTGGTGGCAATACTGCCCTGTACTGTGTGCATGATTACGGAAATTTTGATCTTTTGGGCAACACCACCGATGACGCCGTTGGAGAAGCATTCGATAAAGTTGCAAAATTTTTGTCATTGGGATATCCTGGTGGACCAATAATTGAAACGCTTGCAGGGCAGGCAACGTTAAAAAAACCCATTTTCCCAAAAATTCTTGCCGATAGCAATGACACATATTCCTTTTCATACAGTGGCCTTAAGACCGCAGTGATTAACTATATACACGAAAATCCTGACGCTGATGTACGTGAAATTGCCTATAGCTTTCAGGAACGTGCACTGGAACTACTGGTACGCAGGCTTTATGATGCTTCCAGACGGTTAAAGATACACACACTGGTAATAGCAGGTGGGGTTGCAAGCAACAAACGTTTACGTGAATTAATCATCGAGAAAAAAAAGGATTACCATACAATATTTTTCCCATCACCCATTTTATGCACTGATAATGGTGCCATGGTTGCCGGGATAGGATATCAGTATTATAAAAAGGGTATGTATAGCCCTTTATCCATCGATGTAAAAGCCAGGCCTTAAAAAATAATTGCTTTTTTTATTAGTCATTGTAGTATTTATTCTAGTTAATCTATAGAATTCTGTATGTTCTGCTTTAAACTGTAGTATTTATCCTTTTTTTAGGTAACAAATATATTTTAAGGGATACATTCGGGTCAACTATCATACTATGGAAACACATAATACGTACCATAACCTGATTGATGCAATTATTGATATTGAAGAAGATCCCGATTCGCGTGACCCTGCCAGGGGATTCCCCAGACTGCTCTGTGAATATTTTTTTGCTAAAGAATCATCTGAAAATAAAGCCATTGCCGGATATATTTACCAAATACCCATACCTGATGTAATAAAACAAAAAGGTCTGCTAAAACTTGCTCCTGAGGATATTGTGCAAATGATTGAGGGAGAAAACCTTAATGAAACATTGTGTGCACGCATTATGCTCCAACCTGCATACCTTAAATATGCATTTCCACATCACAGCCCATCTTTTTCCAAAATGCCGCCTGATATTAAAGGTGAAATTATACGATTAATAAAAGAAAGGAACCAGATGATATTGAAAGCATTTGAAAAAATGCAGCAGGATATACAGGCAACAAAAGAACGCAATATCAAAACGCTTATTGCTCTCATATTAAAAAATGTTCATCTTAAAACAGGAATGCCTTTTGCAAAGATATCTGAACCGGTTGGTCAGCTTATTGAAAAAAATTTTAACTTCTGCAATGAAACGTTTATTGCTTCCAATAAACAGATTCATGAAATAAATGATGATGCAAAGATTAAAAACTTACTGAAATCATTATTTGTTGTAAAAAGATTTGATGAGCTGGCAGAACTTACTCAGGCTTTTAAGACAGAAGCAAAACGTTTCACACGAAGAACGCAGAGAATTTTGCAATAATTTACATCTTTATAATAATCTCTACTCTTCGGTTGCGTTGCCTTCCAGCAGCCGTTGAATTGTCATCTATAGGTTTGCTCTTCCCCATCCCGCGATAGGATATTTTATCATGCCCTAATTTATTTTTGAGAATGGCAGCCACTGTCTGGGCTCGCTTTTCAGAAAGATTCTGGTTATACTCATCAGCGCCAATATTATCTGTATGCCCTTCCACAATGATCTCATTGTCAGGATACTTTGCCTTTATTATTTCAACCAGTTTATCCAGTACTTTGCGTGCATCAGTATTCAGGTTATATTTATCAAAATCAAAAAGAATATCCGAAAATCGTATAACCATACCCCGGGAATCAGAATCAACAGAAACACCATCCTGTTTTAATGCTTTCTCTATTTCCTTTTGCTGCTTCTTCTTTTCATCTTCTGGTACATGAAGATATGCCATATTGGTTTGATCAATAGACATCCTGAATTCAATGGTGCTTAATTCCCCGGTTCTGCCAAAAATCAATAGCAGATTATATGCATTAATCGATTTTTTTGGCTGATTTTTCTGTATGTCCCATGTTACCTGCCCTGCATATTGCCCATATATCTTAATCGGCAAATCTGAAGGATACGGTTTATCTTTTAATGTTTTATCTATGAGTATGGAATAATGTATAAAGGCTTCATTGGTTTGATTGTTTATAAATAGCAGAGTATATTGTGCTTCAAGCAGCAATATGAGCGGGACAGAAAAATTATTAAAAACAATGTTAACAGGTGCCTTCCACACTTCTCCAACATGCACATCACCTTGTGGGAATGTTGGCAAATGCCGCACGTTAGGCATAAAAACGCCTTCAGGCACAATAAAGGTGCCATTGCTATTAATATGAAAGTCAGAAAAATACTGTTCTTCCAATCTGTAAACATAATCATTTATATTCTTTCTGTATACCGAAAAAGATCCCCTGACTGCCTGGCCTTTTGCCTCCTTTTCATAACATAATAAATCAATTATGTTGCGTTCACTATATATTTTGCGAAGCATGCCATTTTCATAGTACTCAATACTGGCATCATACACAAACTCCAACTTCTCATTTTGCGGGATATCCCAGGTGAGTGTAATAGCAAGAACAACAGGCGGGGAAAATACTTGCACTGCAAAGATCAGGATGCCAGCAAAAGTAATAGTATACATTTTTTTCATAAATCTTTTATTCCTGAACGCTAAATTTGAAAATAATTATTATAGAAACATCCAGGTCAGCAGGGCTTTAGACCTGTATGATTGTACAGTCATAAGCATCTTAAAAGCAATTTTTTTTTATTTTTTAAGTAAATAAATTATTTACAAATAACATAACATTGTTATACATATTTTTTACAGAATATTAATGTAATGAAGTTTTTATGAGCGATAGTTACCATAGATGAGCTGATCATCTCAATTCAATGACTAACGGTTTCCCCCGTACTGACACCGGTATTGAACTTGAGCTTTTTCAAAAAAATTTTTACACCTCAGGACGCTGAACTTTTTTGCAAACTTACTCTGGAAAAGGAAACAGTAGATCAGATAGCTGCCCGTACCGGCCTGAATAAAGAATACGTATCGAACCATTTAGAAAGCATGTGGAACAGGGGTCTTATTGAATGCCATAATATCGACAACGCCAGAACCTAGTTTAAAAATTTCATATTTTAACGTAATCACATCCCGGAATTTAGGTATAGTATAAATATTATCCTCATTACAACAAAAAAGCACCGCTTTTGATAGCGGTGCTTTTTTAATGCATCCCCGAGGGGATTCGAACCCCTGTTGCCGGGATGAAAACCCGGTGTCCTAGACCCCTAGACGACGGGGACAAATGATTATGCTGACCAGATAAAAAATAATATTGGAACTGTCAATATTATTTTATTGAGTCGCCGGAGAATCGAACTCCGGACCCACTGCTTAAAAGGCAGTTGCTCTACCGACTGAGCTAGCGACTCCTGCAAAAAAAGGGTTTGTATATAATACAATAAACTATAAATAAAGAAAAAGAATGAACCTTATATAAATAATAGTATTTCAGTGTCAAATAAAAAATACTTCAATTAATACTACTTTTCAAAAAATTACATCATTTTGAAAATTTTTCATAAAAAAGTTGTAAAAATTTGCCCATTTTAATATATTAATATGGTTTGGGGTCATATTAAAATTTTCACAAAATTTTTATAAATTGGATGCAGTATGATCCATTGTTCAAAACATACATTGCAATTAAACCTGCCGTTTACCATTCTGATTATGGTTTTAGCAATTGTTGCCTGTTCAGAAGATAATTTTAATGCTATTATCACCCAGGAAAACGCACTTAAAAATAACCAATCTGCTACAGCGCCAATCCCCGGAAACAATGGTCTGCTGATAGTATCAGCTATAACCGAAGATTCAGCAACAGTGCAATGGACATTAGCATCAGATAATTCCCCATCAGAACTTCTTCAGTATCAGATAGTTGTAAGTCCAACACTTACTCTTTTTTCATTACAAGAAATTCTTCAGTCCGGACTGCTTGAAGAAGATAAATGGTCCACCGAGCCTGTAACTCAAGAAACAGTAACAAATTTATTGTTTGGAAAACAATATTTTGTAAATGTGTGTGTACGTGACCCTGATAATAACATTTCTATTTATTATCCTGCAACATTTACCACGATTGGCAGGATATACCTATTCAGTGCAGGTACCTATACCGGTGCCATGGCTTCATCTATAACTACTGCACGTGAAGATATTAATGAACTGGTCCGCCAGGCACTTCAGGAAAAATATACCACACTGCCTCAGGATAATTATGTTGCCTTCATCAGCATTGACAGCAATGATGCAATAATTAATTTCCCGGATCATTATGGCGTTCCTACCACATGGGCAATATGCTCTCCCAATGGTGATGTTGTGGCATACAACTGGTATGATTTGCTTGATGGCACAATAATTGATGAACTACAAAATTTAGGTGTATGCGATAGTTTCTGGTGGTCAGGCAGCAATGCTGATGGGAGCTGTGATAGCCTTAACACATGCAATGGATGGACAAATGGAAGCAATTCATCAAATGGTAGAAGTGGAGCACATAACACTGATAAAGATTGGATGTGTAGTAATGACAGAAATTGCAATAACAAGTTGCATCTTTTAGGTTTGTGCTGGTAACGTAGTATTCAATATATATTACAATCATGCTGGTCAATATAGGTGAAATTAAAACTTATAATTTTTTTGTATGTATTTTGTATCCTTACCGTTGTCATACTTACGTGTAATATTTTTGCGCAAACAACTTTTAAAGAGAATGTAACGGTTGGCACACAGGCAGGGTATTCAGTGATAACAGGCTATTACAGCGATAGCCTCAAAAATGGATTTTATGCTGGATTTTTTTCAATTGTACCTTTAAGTGATTTATTCATGCTTACCGGAGTACTTGTGTACAACCGATTTTCACTTGCCAGCAGCACCAACTCAAGTATGCAGTCGTTTGGCATAACTATCACTCCATCAGTGTATTATGCACTTCCCTATACTTTTACCATTTATGCCGGAGCCGGGATGTCGTTACAGTATTATACTCTTTCAGCAATGAAAACTGATGCATATGACTCCACTACAAAAACTGGTTTTTTGATGAATGCAGGGATAGCAAAATCTTTTTATGAACGAACACTTATTATAGCTGAATGTATGTATCATGTAACGGAGCTGTCGCATAAAAATTTTCAAACATTGTCATTTACAGTAAAAGCAGGGTATCAGTTTGCATTGCATAATCCCGAGTATTATATTTCTCAGGAAGCCAAAAAAAATGCAGTACGGGAACAAACCGTTCAAAAGCTTTTCAATACTGCAATGGATTATGTACAAAGAAAAGACCATGTCCATGCATTGAAATCATTTCAGCAGGTACTATCGCTTAAACCCGATCACAGGGAATCCCTGCAGTATGTTGCTGCCATATCAAAGGCAAAAGAACAATATGATACGGCAGGCATGCTCATGAGGCAGGATAAATATTTTGATGCACTTCCGCTTCTATCTCTTTCATCTCAGTACATTGCAGAAGCTCATGCTGATTATAAAAAATTACAGAATAAGCTTAGACCACAGATTCTCACTCTTCAGCAAAAAGCCATTGAAGCATTTAATAACAAAGACTATGACGCATGCATATCAATAATGAATACGGTACTTCTGATTGATCCTGATGATACGGTTGCGCAGGGATATATTGTACGGGCAAAACGAATAAAAGAAACCATACAGAAGCTGCAATGACATGAAAATACGGTATAAATTCTTTATTGCATTTATCATCATTATTGCCATCACCATTCCTGTACCCATATATATACTCAACAGGCAGATCGAACAACAACATGCCAGCATTATTGCCGAAGGGACTATACGGGCAAAACAGATATCACATGCAATACTTAACATGCTGTTATTAAACAGTGGCAATGTGGCACAAACAAGTATAGATGCTAATGAATATATAAGCAGTTTTAAGCCTTTGTTTGACTCGGGTGTTGTTTTGCTTCAGGTTATTCTCATTACACCAAATCCAGCATACAACGGTGTATTGCTGGTTGATATTCCTGAAGGGAAAACACTTTCACGTATACAAGCCCAACGTTTGCATACTCTAAAGCAAAAACCAGCTGTGTCATTTTCAACCACCCAGAAAACAAAACTGCTTGAATTCACTGAACAATCATTGCTGGAAACCAGTGCAATAGCATGTTTAACTCATATGGTATACAATGAATCAGTGATGCTAAAACCAGTATATCATAACTATATGGTGTTCATTATAAGTATTGCTTCTATCATAATTATTGCATATATTACTGCACTTGGATTCAGTTATAAATTTTCAAGACCTGTTGAGGTTATCATTAATGCTTTAAAGAAATTTGATGAGGGTACAACATCCATTCATATTCCTGTAATAAACCAGAAAGATGAAATCGGGAAACTGGCTATTACAACTCAGCACCTTTTAGATATGGTTAATTTAGAAATAAAGGCATTAACCTCAACCAATATGGAATTGCTGCGGCTTCATAAACTCAAAGATGATTTCCTGGCCAATATTGCATATGAAATTAAAATACCCCTTGAAAGCATAACACATTTAACCAATTCTATTATCCATGGCTATTCTACCGGTGACACCGCTCGTATTACAAGTTCTCTGGAAATGATTTCTAACAGTGCACTGAGATTATCTTATATGATTGATGATATACTGGATTTTACCCGGTTGAAAAATAATGACATTATCCTGAATAAGAAAGTTGTTGATATATCCGGTGTTGTTAATTTTGTTATATCAATATTACAGCCGGTTATTAGCAGCAAATCCCTGTCTGTTACAATAGATATTGATAAAAAAGCAACCCACGTTATTGCTGATGAACAAAGACTGCAGCAGATACTGTTGAATATTATAGGCAATGCAGTTAAATATTCACAAAAAGGCACCATATCCATAGCTACACAAAAACACAATGAGCATACCCTGGCTATTATAGTACAGGACAGTGCAGGAGGACTTCCGGAGCAATTAATTCATTATATTGATGATTTTGGATACGATAGTAAACTTCAGGAAAACTCATATGGAGGTTTGGGGCTTGGGCTGATTATTACAAAAAAACTTATTGAATTGCACAATGGTACAATTTCAATAGAATCAATACCTGATAAAGGATCAACAGTAACGTTATATTTTCCATTTGATGAAGCCAGTATTGATAAAGAGCTGGCAGCAACTAAATCGTATATTGAATATACAATACAACCTTCAGGCAAAGATGAACATTATCCGGCAAGCCAATCTGAAAAATCACAGGGATTTATTTATATTGTTGATGATGACCCTGTTAATGTAAAAATACTGTATGATATGCTGACCGATGCAGGTTATCATGTGGAATTTTCACATGATGATTCCGGCCTGTTTTCTATTTTAGATGAAGAGAAACTGCCGGATATTGTACTGCTGGATACAATTTTGCCAGGAACCTCTGCATTTCAGGTGTGTGAAAAAATACGTAAACATTATTCGCCATACGAGCTTCCCATAATTATAATTACTTCAAAGCACCGTACTCAGGAAATAGTTACAGCTTTCAGGATTGGCGCAAATGATTATCTCAGCAAACCCTTCAACAAAGATGAATTAATTGCACGGATTACAAATCTCATTATCCTGAAAAAATCAGTAGAAGAGCATAATGAATTTGTCATGATAAAGCATGAAATACGTCTTGCGCACGAGATACACAGTTCCGTTGTAGTACAGGATATACCCAGGATAAAACTCATGGATATTGCCTGCGCTTACATCCCTACCAGAGAAATGGGCGGTGATTTTTATGATGTTATTAAGATTGATGAAGAAAAAACTGGCATTATGATAGCTGACGTAACAGGTCATGGCATTCCAGCCGCATTGGTGTGTGCCATGCTAAAAATGGCTTTTGTTAACAATAAGGAACACGCACAACATCCGGCACAATTGCTTAGCGCTCTTAACAAAGATTTAACCAACAATATAAAAGAAAATTACATTACCGCTGCATATGCATTCATAGATACAAAAAACAAAACAGTAACAGTATCTTCAGCAGGACACTGGCCCCCATTGCTTATTAAAAAAAATGGATCTATATTCAACAACTGGCCTAAAGGTTTCCCTATAGGATGGGTAGACGATTGTAAATATGAAGAAATAACCAACACCTATGCACCTGGCGATAAATTCTTACTTTACACTGATGGGGTAATAGAGGCCAGAAATCCGGATGACAAAATATTTGGCTTCGAGAGGCTTTCAGAATATATTAACACCAACTATCGCACCAAGCCTCAAGCTTTTATTAATGGACTCATTAATACATTATATATATGGGGAAAAATCAATAAATCCGATTCATGTAATGATGATGTTACGATAATTTTAGCGGAATTATCCTGATTATGTTAGATAATTCTATTTTATTGTTGATTTTTACGATAATACTTTACTATAATATATCTATGAAATGCGCAATATATGAATTGCCGGGTATAAAAACCGATGATATCAACCTTAACCGGGTTGTCCTGATTATCCAATTAGCTGACGTTGCTGATATGGACAAAAATAACGATCTTTTTATCCTTTTATCCTGTCTGATTAACGGTGGCTTAAAAAAAGTTGTATTTGATATGACAGCAGTAGAATTTATCGACAGTTATGGTATGGGAACAATTATCGATATTACCAAACTGGTTAGAAAGCATAAAGATGCCGATGCAGTATTGGTCAATGTTCCCGAACGCGTACAATTTATATTCAAGCCAATACAGCTTCAAAAATTCATGAAGATATTTAATTCACTGGATGAGGCACTGCATTATTTTCGTTATATTTAATATATTATTCAATGGTGGTACACTATGAGTTTTGAAATTGAAATATTAAACCTTTCATTCATAAACAAAGATAAAATTGATTATGAAACAATTGTCTTTTATGTTACGTACCCTGAAAAAATTGATATTGAAACTTCACGACAATTGTGGGTTTTTTTAAACACACTGATCAATGGTGGGGCAAAAAAAATAATTATTGATCTAAAAAAGGTATCTCAGATTGATAGCGGTGGTATCAGTACTCTGATTTCGGCTACAAAACAAATCAGAAAAAATAATGGAGACCTTGTGCTGTCTTGTGTTAATGAATCTATACTGAATATTTTAGATGTGGTAAGGGTTGGAAGCTTCATAAAAATATTCAATACTGATGTGGATGCCGTTCAGTATTTCAGGTATATAACTATATAACATAGTATCCTCTGCTACTTATGGACATAGCATTCAAAGACTACTATAAGATTCTTGATATTCCTTCCCATGCAGATATTAATACTATCAAATCAGCATTCAGAAAAAAAGCAAAGGAAACCCATCCTGACAGCACAAAGGAAAATAATTATGCACAGTTTGTCCTTATCCGTGAAGCATACGACATTTTAACAAACCCTTCACAGCGTGCAGGTTACGACAACGTATGGAAGAAATATCATGCACAAAATTCGGAAATGGAAACAGTGTTTAAAGATTTTGGCCCCCCTGACGATCGATATGCACAGGAATGGGAATACTTTGTTCTTCATCCTGACGATTACTTAAGCCGTTTTGAAAGCACCATCGCACTTATTAAAGCTTCATTAAAGTCAATGGTTATCAGCATATGCATTCCTCTTCTGGTCATGGCAGGTATCCTTATCACAGTAACTATCGCCCTGCTTGTTCTTTTCGTTTTTTCCATGGCAATAGCTTCATATTCATCAATCATTGCCGGAATAATCATAACTGCACTGATGATAAAACGGCTGGTTGAGATTATTACAACGCTTTTTAAACTGTATGTAAAAAAAGCCGCAGCATGGATGAATGCAAGGCTTAAAGGTATTCCAATGAAGGTGGGCAAAATGGTATTCTACGGCACATTTACATCAGTATTCCTGCTTTTAGTGGGATACGCAGGTGCGGTTATTGCTTCAGCACACCTTATTGCATCAGTACCATTTTCCAGAATAACTGTTCTTGTAATTGGAGTTATTGCAGTTGCAGTTGTTTCACTGTCACTGTATTTTATATTTTCTGTTTTTGTAACGGCACTTGTGGAGTATCCAAAAATCCGCTACACAAAGGTAAAAGCAAAAAAAGAAAATCTACTGGAGTCTAAGCTCCTGCTTCATTGAGGCATTCCATATAATCATAGCCATCCTGTACCAGTGAACGCCAGCTTCCCTTATGCGTAGAATATTTCAGCGAAGCATTAAGCAACGTTATAAATTCTTTTCGCTCAATAAACCGCGCACCAAACCGTTTCAGATTATCAGTATAAACCTGACAGTCAATAAATGCAAAATCCAATTTCCGTACAACTGCAATCAGAGTTACCAGAGCAATCTTTGACGCATTGTCAACCCGGGTAAACATTGATTCACCAAAGAATGCATTCCCCAGTGACACTCCATACAGCCCCCCTGCAAGCCTGCCATCAGCCCACACCTCAACAGAATGTGCAATACCCATCGTATGAAGCTGCGTATATGCTTTTTGCATTCGTTCAGTTATCCACGTACCACTTTCTTTTCTACGGGGCATAGCGCATTCAGCTATAACCTGCTGAAATGCTGTATCCATACTAACAGTAAAAATCTTTTTTTTCATTATCTGTTTTAACGAACGGTGAAGTTTTAATTCCTGCAGGAACAAAATAAAACGTGGATTGGGGCTCCACCACAATATCTCAGAGTTGTCACTGTTAAACCATGGAAAAATGCCTCTGCTGTAGGCTTCAAGCAACCACTGTGGTGTTAAATCACCGCCAAAAGCAAGTAACCCCTCTTCTATGGCTTCCTCCACAGGCGGAAACCAGATTACATCCCTATCCAGGTAATACAACATATTATTGTTCGATAGTTATTGATATCGAATCATGTACCACATCAGCTATTGCCCTGCCACCATTCTTAAGTGATCCAAATAACACTGCATCCACAAAGTATGACTTGATATGCTCCTGTATGATGCGTGCAACCTCACGTGCACCAAATATGGGGGAATATGCTTTTTCTGAAATCCAGTCGATACATGCATCCGTACAGACTATCTGCACATTTTTTTCTTCAAGCTGTATTGCAAATTCATTTAACTTCTTCATAACTATCTTGCGCATCATTTCTTTATCGATGCCATTGAAATATACTATGGCATCAAGGCGATTTCTGAATTCAGGTGCAAACAGGCGTTCTAACTCTTTGTTGACCGCATCCATATTATATGTAGCCATTTCAAAACCAAGTACCCGTTTATTCATTTCGCGCACACCCGCATTGGATGTCATGATAATAATGACATTGCTAAAATCAGTCTTTCGTCCTGTGTTGTCAGTCAAAGTTGCATAGTCCATTATCTGCAACAGCGCATTGAATACATCGGGGTGTGCTTTTTCTATCTCATCAAGCAATAATACACAGTATGGGTGTTTACGGATAGCTTCAGTCAGCTGTCCGCCTTCCTCATACCCAACATATCCTGGTGGTGCTCCTATAAGTCGTGCCACGGTATGTTTTTCCTGATACTCACTCATATCAAACCGTATAAGCTCAATGCCCATAATTAAGGACAGCTGACGTGCAAGTTCAGTTTTACCAACCCCTGTTGGCCCTACAAACAAAAACGATGCAATGGGCTTTTCGGCTTCTCTAAATCCTGCACGCGAACGCTTGATGGACTCTACTACCTTCTGCACTGCGACATCCTGCCCAAAAATTTGTGATTTCAACTCATCTTCTAAGTATTGCAATTTTTGAATTTCATTGGCCGAAACCGTTCGTTCAGGTATGCGTGCTATCCTGGAAATTACCCGTTCAATATCATGTGCAGTAATAACCGGTTCTTCATCGTCATGAGCATACATGCGTGCTAATGCACCCGCCTCATCTATAACATCTATGGCCTTATCCGGCAGCTTTCGATCGGTGATGTAACGTGCCGAAAGTTCCACCGCCTGCTGTAATGCTTCATCAGTATAGGTAACCCTGTGGTGCTCTTCGTACTGCGATTTTATCCCCTGCAATATTTTTATTGTATCTTCATGCGATGGCTCATGGATATCAATCTTCTGGAAACGCCGCGATAATGCACCATCCTTTTCAAAGTACTTTCTGTATTCATCATAGGTGGTAGTGCCAATGCACCGTATCCTGCCGTCAGCAAGTACTGGCTTTAATATATTGCAAGCATCCATTGAACCGCCACTGACAGCTCCTGCACCCACTATAGTGTGTATCTCATCAATAAAAAGGATAACCTTTTCTTTTTTCTGCAATTCTGCAATGACCCGTTTAAGACGTTCTTCAAAATCGCCCCGGAATCGTGTGCCGGCTATAAGAGCGCCCATGTCAAGCCGGTAAATTTTTACGTCTTTAAGGACAGGTGGAACAGTACCTTCCACTATCCGCTGTGCAAGCCCTTCAGTGATTGCGGTTTTTCCCACACCAGGCTCTCCAACATGGACAGGGTTGTTTTTCAGCCTTCGCGATAGTACCTGCATTGTCCGCTCCAGGATATCCTCTCTGCCAATCAGCGGATCAAGCTCACCTTTACGTGCTTTTTCAGTCAATTCAACGGTAAACTGTTCAAGTACCTTGCTTTTCTTTACTTCATCCTCTTCAATTTCTTCATCAAAGTCCTCCAGTTCATCTTCATCAAATTGTGCTCCGTGGGAAATATAATTTAAAAGGTCATACCGGGTTATCCCTTCCCGAGCAAGAAAATATGATGCAAAAGACTCCTCTTCTTCATAGATGGCAATGATAATATCTCCAAAATCAAGAATCTCTTTTTGAGCAGAATTAATGTGCATAATTGCTCGCTCTATAACGTGTTGCAAGCCTGCCGATTGCACAGGATCAATACCATCCACCGTTGGTATATGGGTTGAAAGATGTTTGGCCAGATTCCGTTTGAGCTGTTCCACATTTCCCCCACACCCCTCAATTACCTCTTTACCTTCCGGGAAGTACAACGATGCAAGTAAAACATGTTCCGGAGTAAGATACTCATGTTTAAGTTTCTTTGCTTCGTTATAGGCAGCCATTAATATCTGATTAAGTACTGTGCTTATTTCCATTGGTAAAAGCCCCAAATCTTTTTAATTATGCTTCCTCAACTGTGCACTTGAGCGGAAACTCTCGCTGCCGTGCCAAGGAATGAACCTGGTTTGCTTTGGTCTGCGCAATGTCGTAGGTATATACTCCGCAAATACCAAAGCCATTCCTGTGAACCTGTAACATCAGCTCTGTAGCTTCCATGATGTTTTTATGGAATATCTTAACCAAAACCTCAACAACAAAATCCATGGTTGTATAATGGTCATTGTGAAGTATGACCTTATACATCCTGGGCTTTTTAACCTTTATATCCTTTTTTACCTGGAGATCACCCTGATTATCAAATGTATGTGCCATGGTTATCCCCGTGGTTTAAAATAGAACTAACATACAAAATATAAAAAAATATTTAGAATTTGGCAACTATCTTATCCAATCAGCTTTTCATATTCCGGGACAATATCTTCAGTAAATTTCTGCATACCTTCAAATGTTTTTTCATGTTTCAGCATGTCAGCTATCACCCCAAATGGTACTGTTGCTATATGTGCTCCTGCAAGTGCAGCCTCTCTTACCTGCCGCGGATTGCGCAGTGACGCAGCAATAATCTGCGATGAATACCCATAGTAGCCCAGGACTTCAACGCATTGTGAAACCAGATCAATCCCTGAAACAATACCATTATCATTCAAGAATACGCCATTATGTTCCATGCCTCCGTCAGGGAAATAATCACTTTTACTAAATTTGATATTTGCCCTGCTCCGGATAAGGTCATCAATACGGCCTGCAAACGGGCTAATGTATGCTGCCCCGGCCTTTGCCGCCAGTAATGCCTGCTCGGGAGTAAAGACAAGAGTGCAGTTAACCGGGATCCCTTCTGACTGCAACACCTTCACTGCATTAATCCCATCAAAATGGCACTGCTCATCGGATTTCACAGCAGGGTTAACCGGAATCTTTATATTAACATTGTTTGCAACACTGTTGAAGCGCTTATAAAGATTACGACCTTGCTCTATCATCTCTCTGGCAGTTCGCTTTGTTACTTCTAAACTCACCGGGTTGGGTTTTGATGTTTCTAAAAGCTTTACAATATATGCTTCCAGGTCAAGCTTTTCACCTTTAGCTTTTCTTCTATCCACAGCAGTCTTAAGCAATGAAGGGTTTGTGGTCACGCCGTCAACAATCCCCCATTCATACGCTTTTGCTATCTCATCAATATCTGCACTATCAATAAAAATCTTCATACCAGTCCTCCATTACATATAGAATATCTAAACCATATATTTTAACACATAAAAACCTGCAAAAAGCAAGACAACAAATATTATGGATAATACATTGAACCATTTATTAATAAACGCATTAATTGGTTCGCCAAATTTCCATATCAGCCCGGCAACAAGGAAAAACCTGAGAGTACGGCTGATAACCGAAGCTATGACAAATATAAATATGTTGATATTGGCAACACCAGCAGTGATGGTTATGACTTTATACGGAATAGGCGTAAACCCTGCAGTAAACACTATCCAGAACGAATATGCGTCATATAACTGACATGCAGCAGTAAATGTTTCAACTGTAAACCCGGGAATATTATTAAAAAAGAACAGTGCTATTTTTGAAAAACTATCGCCATCATACCATAAAAAATATCCAATACCATACCCGGCAAGCCCACCAATTACTGAAGCAACCGAACACACTGTTGCAAGCCGTACAAAAGCCTCTCTTTTGCCAAGTACCAGTGCAATGAGCAGCACATCAGGTGGAACCGGAAAAAACGATGACTCAGCCAGCGCAAGCACAAATAATGCACGCTCACCAAATGGTGTATGCGCCCACGAAAGGACCCAATCATATAAAAACTTATGGATATTCAGGCCATATTGCTGATATGAGTATTGTGAAAGCATGACACTCTCCTATTGTTCCGGCTTCAACAAAGGAAACAGGATAGTATCTTTAATTGATGCAGTATCAATAAAAAGCATTACCAGCCGGTCGATGCCAATACCAAGACCCCCTGCAGGCGGCATGCCATACTCAAGGGCTGTCACATAATCCACATCCATCATCTGCGCCTCATCATCACCAGCCTCGCGCATCTTTACCTGCTGTTCAAAGCGCTCACGCTGGTCAAATGGGTCATTGAGTTCACTGAATGCATTTGCCATTTCACGCCCTGCAATATACACTTCAAATCGCTCAACAATCTCAGGGTTATCCTCCTTGCTTTTTGCCAGAGGCGACAGTTCCTTGGGATAATCTATGATGAAAGCAGGCTGGATGAGATTGGTTTCAACCATTTCTTCAAACACCTCTTCAGCTATTTTCCATTTGGACATGCTTTCATCGACATCCATGCCCATTTCTTTAGCTTTTTTGAAGGCTTCACTGTGCGATATATCCTGAAAATTAATGCCAGTATATTTTTTCAGGGCATCAACATACGAAATCTTTTGCCACGGTGGTGTCAGGTCAATGGTGTTACCCTGATACTGAATGACCATGGTACCCAGTAACTGCTTTGCCAGTGTACTTATCATCTCCTGGGTTATGTCCATCATATCGTTATAATCAGCATACGCCTGATACAGCTCAAGCATGGTAAACTCAGGATTATGGCGTGTTGATATACCCTCATTACGGAAATTGCGGTTTAACTCATACACCTTTTCAAACCCACCAACCAGAAGCCTTTTCAAATATAACTCCGGCGCAATACGCAAGTACAGGTCAATATCCAGCGCATTGTGATGGGTAATAAAGGGACGAGCCGCCGCACCACCGGGTATTGCCTGCATCATTGGTGTTTCCACTTCAATAAAATCTTTTTGATTCAAAAATGTGCGTATGCCGGTTATGAGCCTGCTTCTGAGAATAAACTGCTGGCGCACCTGTGTATTAACAATCAAATCCACGTATCGCTGTCGGTATCGCTGCTCTCTATCTGCAAATTCATCAAAAACTTTGCCATCCTTTTCCTTAACAACGGGAAGCGGCCGAATACATTTAGCAAGCAACACAACATCTCTTATTTCAATGGTTATTTCGCCCTGTTTGGTTTTAAACACGTGTCCGGACAGGCCAATGATATCACCCAGGTCAAATGTCTTGAACAATTCATATTGTTCATCACCCATCCTGTCAAGACGCGCATATATCTGGATTAGCCCGCTTAAATCTTCAATATGCGCAAAGCTTGCCTTTCCCATGACGCGTTTGGACTTTATCCTGCCGGCAGCCTTTACCTGCAATTCCTGCCCTTCAGTAAACAACTCTTTAATCTGCGCTGCCAAATGAGTTCGTTTAAAGCGTACCGGATACGGATTTATGCCTTTTACACGAAGGTTTTTTACCTTTTCAATACGTTGCACTACTAAATCATTAATGTCTTCACTCATTATCTGTTACCCTCTGGAAATAAATAGTATTATATCTATAAAAACATATATTTTCATCATTTTATGTCAAGCGATAGTTACTGTTGCAATACTTTTCTTTGCTGCAGTCACTCTTTTTTAAAAAAATTCCCCCCTGTGAAATATATTACAAATACCATAGAAACGTTGGACATTGAATGTTAAACCATGTATATATTCTTTCAATTTCTCAGAAAAAAATTTTCTTCTTTGATATACTGATTAATCCAGCAGGAGAAATTGCCATGCCTTACACATTTGAATTAGGTCCTATTAGACCCCCATCCGAAGCATACAGCATATTGATTCGTGTTACACGCAATTGTCCGTGGAATAAATGTGCTTTCTGCCATTCATATAAGGGACAGCAGTTCTCGCGAAGGCCCATTGAAGATGTGCTGCATGATATCGATGCAATGTACACTATAGCTTTGCGCATAGGTGAGGTTACCAACGGCCCCATTACTCTGCAGACACTCCAAAATGCTCAGGGCAATGATGATACACCGTTATACTACTATGAGCAGGTTGCCTTCTGGATACAATATGGCATGAAGTCTGCCTTTTTGCAGGATGCCAATTCACTGGTTCTATCGGCTAAAGACTTATGTACTATTCTTCATCACATAAATAAGCGTTTCCCAACTGTTCAGCGCATTACATCGTATGCCAGGGCCAGTACCATCAGCAAAAAATCATTGGATGAATTAAAGGCAATACGTCAGGCAGGACTTACACGCCTTCATATAGGTATGGAATCAGGCTCTGACACCGTACTTTCCCTTGTTAACAAAGGCACCACCAAAATGCACCTTATTGATGCAGGGCAAAAGGCGGTTACAGCCGGTTTTGATGTGTCATACTACTTTATGCCTGGATTAGGCGGCACGAAATACATGCAGGAACATGCTCGTGAAAGCGCTGATGTAATAAATACCGTCAACCCTACGTTTGTGCGTCTTAGAAGCACTGTTCCAATACCCGCCACACCGCTCTATGAAATGATGAAAAACAAACAATGGACACCACTGAGTGAAGTTGAAAAAGTAAAGGAAATTCGCATGTTTATTGAACATTGTAACAACATAACAACAACACTTACCAGTGATCATATGATGAATCTCTTAGAAGATGTAGAAGGAACATTTCCTCATGATAAAGGAAAAATGTTAGCTACTATTGATGCATTTTTAGCAATGTCCAAAGAGGATCAGGGAAAATTCATTATTGGCCGAAGAATTGGTATGTATCGCTATTTATCAGATTATTACCCAAACTTTAAAATCGACCAGATTTATTATTCTATACAACAACAATATGGAAGTGTGGATAGTGCTGTTCTGGAAATATTAAAAAATTTTATATAATAATTCTTCCTTTTGCGTAATTAAATTCAGGCATTGCGTAAGTCCTTTATATTTTTTTCAATAACCAGTTTTTGCCATGGTATTCCAAAAATACTAAAATCTTCCATTTGTGCAATTGCTTTTATATACACATCAACATAATTGGTAAAATTATTAAAGTATACAACCTCACCTTTAACGATTGCGTTATAATGAAGCATTGGTTTTGACAATTCATTATCAATATAAAGCACATTGACTTCTGCACCCAATGAATTGCACAGGGCAAGTGTAATAGCATTTATAATTTTAAACTGTTTGTCAGTATCAGTTTCTTCAAGCATCACTGCAATATCAATATCTTAAAAGCGCTCTCTGCGTACCATGTGCCCATGACCCATAAAGAAATACCATGGTAACACCATATTGTTTTGCATGCTGGCTGAAGAATTGCTTTAGTATTTCTACAAGCGCATCTTTAGTCATACCTGCACACGCTACTTCATTTCAAATGTATTGTTACGGTCAGGTCCAACGGAAATAATGGAGATAGGCACCTGCAAACTATCCTGGATAAATTTTACATAATTCTGTGCATTTTTTGGAAGCTCTTTAAATGATGTACACTGCGAAATATCTTCTTCCCATCCAGGATGCTCTTCATAAAGCGGCACAATTTTATCCTGCATGGCTGAAGGGAAATAATCAATTTTTTTCCCATTAACTGAATATCCAACAGCTACCTTAATCTGTTCAAAACCCGATAACACATCTAATTTAGTCAATACTATAGTTGTTATCCCATTAATGCGAATGGTATGTTTTAAAAGCTCCATATCAAACCAGCCGCAACGTCGCGGCCGCCCCGTTGTAGCACCAAATTCACCACCACGCTGGCGTATAATCTCACCTGCTTCACCTTTTTCTTCGGTTGGGAATGGGCCTTCGCCAACCCGGGTAACATAAGCTTTTGTTATGCCAACAACTTCATGTATTAGAAATGGATTTATTCCTGAGCCAGCTATCGCACCACCTATACTTGGGTTTGAAGAAGTCACAAACGGATAGGTACCATGATCAATATCAAGGGCATTACCCTGCGCACCTTCCAGTAAAATATTTTTACCTTTTTTGGCCTCAGTATTCAAATAATACGGAGTGTTAATAGCCAGATTGCCAGCATACGACTTGAATTGCATGAGCAGGTCATATATGTCTTTAAATGCAAAGCCCTTTCTGTTGTAGCAGCGTTCAAATTGAATATTTTTCACCGTAAGCGCTGTTGTAAGCCGCTCCTTGAGGTACTCTTCATCAAAGATATCGCCAACCCTTATACCCACCCGCAGGCATTTATCAGCGTAACAGGGACCAATACCCCGCTTTGTGGTACCAATTTTATTTGACCGCGCTTCCTCCATTGCAGCATCCATCTCTTTATGAAATGGCAAAAGAAGATGAGCAGCATCAGAGATATATAATCGTTTGCGAACGTCAATGCCTTCTTTTTCAAGCAGCTGGCACTCTTCAATGAGTTGCACTGGATCCAGGACCACACCATTGCCAATGACGCATATTGTTCCCTTATGGAGAATCCCTGAAGGGATAAGATGGAATACATGCTTTTTCCCATTAACAACAACAGTATGTCCTGCATTTGCACCGCCCTGATAGCGTACTATGATATCCGCCTTCTGCGAATAGTAATCAATCATTTTAGCTTTGCCTTCATCACCCCACTGCGTACCTATAATAACTGTACAACCCATAGCACTTCCTTTCCTAATGTTTTATTTAATTACTGCAACCCTGCCACAATACAGGAATATATAAAAATAACAAGCTTTTTTCAACATTAATCATCATCACCGGTAACTATCGCTATCCCCTCTTTCAATAAGTAAAGTGCCACCACAATCCCAACTATTGGGTCCGCCTGCCACAGCCCCCATGCATAATTACAAAAAAGCCCTATAAGCAATGCCGCCGACAAAAAAGTGCATGCAAGTGTTTCCTTAGCATCAGAAAGCAAACTTTTGCTATTAATTTTCCTTCCCACATCCATCTTTTGAACATAAAGAAGTGGCATAATAATTAATGATAGTACTGCAATGACAATTCCCACACGACTTATATCAGGAATTTCAGTATACAATAATTTTGTCACTGATTCATAACTCACATAGGCAGCTAAAACAAAAAAAGTATAGCCAACCAATCGTAATGCCCTTGATTCAATGTCCGCTTCCTCATCATCAGATATAGTCCCATGTTTTTTAAATCGCCATATCATTATCATACCTGACAGCGATTCAATGAAGCTATCCAGTCCAAATCCAACCAACGCAATACTGCCGGCAAGAGCACCAGCAATAACAGAGACAACGCCTTCTACTATATTATACCCAACTGTAAAATACGATAATGTTAATGCCTTTCTGTAAAGGTTATCCTTCATTGTTCCTTTATAATTATCTGATCGTTAATCCAACACCAAAAACTGATTGAAGATCAATTGATGTTGTAAACACGCTGAAGCGGTTTAACCTCACCTTTGCTATCAGCACCACGTTGTATTCATTTGCAAACTGTATTGCCAGTGTTGTAGGCGAACCTTTGGTTGCGATAACGGGAAATCCGGATACAATTGCTTTCTGAATAATCTCACTGGATATTCTTCCTGTTGAATACACTATTTTGTCGTTGAGTGGAATATCATGGTACAATGCATATCCCACCAGCTTGTCAATAGCGCTATGCCTTCCAATCTCATCGTAGAACGCTATGCACTGACCATCACATGTATATAATCCAGCACTATGGACACCATGCGTGAGCTTATGCAATTCAGATGTCTGATAAAACTGTTTCCCAATTTTTATAATGGTCTCAGGTGAAACGTTTGGCGGTGTTAATTTTTTTAACCCTTGAAATTTTTGTGATGCATTACCACAGCCTGAGACTATTGAACGAATGGTAAAAAGACGCTCTATGACAGCATCAGTTTCTTTAATTTTAACATCCACCTGTAACGTTGTTTCATGAAACGCTATATCTTCAATTTCACTTTTTTGTGTTATTATTCCTTCTGTTACAAGGAAGCCGCTGGCAAGCTCTTCTAAATCAGCACCCGAACATGCAATCATGACAAACGGTTTTCCGTTTACGGCAATGGTAATTCCATACTCGGTGCTTACCGGTACAGTAATTTTTTTAAAGCTGTCATCTTCATACTGAAATGCTTCTATCTGTCTAACTGTTTCAAGCTGTACATCCATCATTTTCTACCATTCGCCTTTATTTGTCGCAAAGCAGTAAGTGATAGTGTTACGCATCGGATATTTTCATCAGGCACATTGTTCATAGTAAGAATCATAGTTTCAATATCCCGTATTGCCTCATCAATAGTCTTCCCCTTTGCCATTTCGCTCACAAAAGACGCGCCTGCAATGGCATACCCACATCCATACGCTTCAAACCTGATATCGCTGATACTATTATGAGCGACAGTTACTGTAAAAGAAACCATATCATTACACGTATCACTTTTGACAACTAGCTTATAATCAAACGAATCAAGAATACCAACATTTCGTGGATGAAGAAAATGATCTTTCAAGAGTTCATTTTTCATTAATAACCTTTCCATAATGACAATATTTTATCATCACAACAGTATAGTTTACTTCAAAAACAATAATTTTCTATTGAATTTAGTAAAGTTACCCGGCAAGCAGGGCATCATATTGCTCTGACACCATTTTTTTTGACAAATTGCTTAATTTCAGGGAAATTATTCCAATAAATATTGACATTCTTCCATCATATAGTATATATTATATAGTGTAAAGGGGACGATCTTGGTTTCGACTGCAATGGCGTGTCTACAGTTGCATGCCGAGTTTCTGCTGGCTCGTAAAAACTGGCAGATTAAAATAAGTGCAAACAACGATTTAGCACTCGCAGCCTAATCCCTGCGGGCGTCCTTATTGATCCTCTTCCTCTGGGGATGGTAAGGGCGTAAGATACAGAGGATAGTTATTGAGAATTGATCCTGACTCAATAGCAAAATTTTAAGGATTTGCTCATTGGGGCGGGTTCCTGTTCCCCTAACCAGTGATAAGACAAACGAACAGGATAAGCATGTAGAGGCTGTAGGTGTGTGTTGCAGGACGCGGGTTCGACTCCCGCCGTCTCCAAGATATTAAAAATATAATATCATTGCCGGCTATCGGACAAGATTTAATTCCTGAAACGTCTTCACACAGCGGGTATTTGCCTCATTGAGCAGTACATCCCACAACACATCTGATGAAAATTCATTGGTCTCCTTTCGGTCATGATTGTAATCAAAATACACTATCGCATACTTTTTATCAATCATTACCATGACCGAGTCATAATCAATAAAACCCATACCATACGAAACAACTCCGTATGGTTCATAGATAACCAATAAATCAAAGCCGTATTTTTCAAATAAAGCCTTCAATTCATTCTGATTTTTAAAACAAAATGAGCGTACTATACCCGTTGCTTTATAATACAAAAAATCGCCATCAAGAGAGGTCTGAAAAAATCTATCATCACTTGAAGCAAATAACGTTAAAGCCGGCATGTCATCTGAAATAACAAATATTTCTTTTTTCTGTTGATATCCTGCTATCATAGCCTTGAGCGTTGCAACATACCTGCTTTGCGGAATAGGGCTGCTTGCAGCAATGCGTACCAGCACACCAACCTTTTGTATTTTTTTCATCGTTGGTAAATTCTCATAGAGCTGTTTGGGTTTACCAAAACTGCAGGCTATAAAGCCAGACAGAAAGACAATACTGAGTAGTACCATGCACTGTTTCATTCATTTACTCCATACACAATTCAAGTACGAATATTTTTCCCAATATTAAAAGCCCTTACATTCATATCTACAAATTTTTCTTTAACACTCTGTCGTATTGCTTGTTCCCATGCCTTCTGGTCAAATTCAAGAAAATTGGATAAAACTCCCAGCATTACTATGTTGAGCGCCCTGCCTGAACCAGCTTCTTTTAATGCCTGCGTTGTATCAATCACATGGCAGCGAGGGACATTGCTGCATAGCCAGCTTTCAATATCTTCAGGATATTTTGCAAGCCCTGCTTCCACAGGGGCAGGGTTTACTTTAAACCTGTTAACAATAAGCATCCCCTGTGGCGACAGATACTCCAGTTTTCTCATTGCTTCAAGTAGCTCAAAAGCCATCACAAAATCGGCTGTTCCTTTTTCAATAAGTGGCGAATATACCTTTGTATCATATCTGACATGGCAATCAACACTGCCACCACGCTGTGCCATGCCGTGAACTTCTGATTCCTTTACATCATACCCTGCATTCATAGCAACCTGCATTAAGATTTTACTTGCAAGGATTACCCCCTGGCCTCCAACTCCTGCAAAAATTACATTTTTCATTGTATCTATCCTCTACTTTATCAAAATACATTTACGCGACGAAATAATCACCGATGGCTCTTTAACTGCTATCTCTTCACGAACAGCCTTTTCAAATTCTTCAATATTTTTTGGGTCAATCTTCCGTACTCTTTTCACACCAACTGCTTTACACAAAAGCTCTAAATCCAATTCATGCGTTTCTTCGCCTTTTAAAGTCCTTCCTGTAGCAGGGTGGTCCTGATGGCCGGTCATTGCAGTAACCCGGTTATCCAGTATAATGACAGTACCAGTACCTTTATTATACACTAAATCAATTAAAGGTGTAATTCCTGAATGAACAAATGTTGAATCGCCTATAACTGCAATACTGTTTCGCGCCATTTCATCGCCACGCGCTTTCTCAAAACCCAAATGCATGCCAATGCTTGCACCCATACAACCCTGTGTATGCATTGCAGAATATGGTGGTAACACTGCAAGGGTATAACAGCCAATATCGCCATTGACAACCACATCTAATTTTTTTAATACCTCAAATACATATCCATGAGGACATCCCTTGCACAGCGCCGGCGGTCTTCCTGGTATTATGCCAGAATACACCGGAATTTCATTTTTTGGCTTTTTCTTATTAATTGCCATATCAATTATTTCAGGGGTTAATTCTCCACACATTGGAATAATTTCTTTGCCAATTGGTTTATATCCCAGCGCCCTTACATAATCTTCAATAAATGGATCCAGCTCTTCAACAACATACAGTTCATCAACTTTGCTGCAAAATTCATGAATCTTTGCATCAGGAAGAGGCCATGCTACTCCAATCTTTAATATTGACGCATCCGGACACGCATCCTTAACATACTGATATGCAACGCCATTGGTAATTATGCCGCGCTTTTTTGAATTCCATTCTATAGTATTCAATTCACATGTATTTGAAAATTCTTTTAATTTCAGCATCTGCTCTTCAATAAAAACATGCCGGGGACGTGCATGTGCAGGTATCATGACATATTTTTGAGGATTGCGCACAAACGGTTTTAATTCAGGTTTTTTTGGTTCTTCTAAAGTAACAATACCCTGAGAATGAGCAATACGGGTGGTTATGCGTACAATAACAGGACGATCAAATTGTTCAGACAACTCAAACGCTAATTTAGTGTAAATACGCGCTTCATCGGGGCTTGATGGTTCAATCATTGGCAGTTTGGCAGCGCGGGCATAATGTCTGTTGTCCTGCTCATTTTGTGAACTCCATGCTCCCGGATCATCCGCATTAATAATGACAAAACCACCATTGACTCCGGTGTATGAAAATGTAAAAAGCGGATCGGCTGCTACATTTAAGCCCACATGCTTCATGGCTGCCATTGCCCGGGCACCGGCAACCGAAGCCCCTGCAACAACCTCTAATGCCACCTTTTCATTAGGTGACCACTGTGCTTTAATATCCGGATATTCTTTAGCTATTGTTTCTATGATTTCTGTACTGGGCGTACCGGGATACGCAGCAGCAACTATACAACCAGCTTCATACGCTCCGCGAGCAACAGCTTCATTACCCAGCATAACCTTTTTTTGCATTGTTTTATGCTCCAATCAGATCAATCTTTTTCACGACATTGAACCCTTCTTCAAGAAGAGCTTTCTTTGCTAATTCAATATCAGCAAATTTAAATATCATTACTGCTCTATCACCTCTTTTTTCAGTAAATGCATACATATACTCAATATTCAAATTACGTTTTGAAAATGTTTCCAGTGCTTTTAGCAGGGATCCCGGTTTATCATCCAGCTCTATTGCCAACACATCAGTTGGTGAACATACAAATTTATGTTGCCGTAAAGCGTCCAGCGCTTTTTGAGGCTTGTTTACGATCATTCTGACTATACCAAAATCAGCTACTTCAGCAATGGTTAAAGTGAGTATGTTGACATCTTCATCAGCAAGTACTTTAAGAGCATTTAACAGATGCCCGGGTTTGTTTTCTAAAAAAAGGGATAACTGTGTAACATTCATTGTTTTCCTCCATACATTAATCTTCTTCTTAGAGCTGTCGCTTATCAATTACTCTTTTTGCTTTACCTTCACTACGCTGCAGTGTGCTTGGTTCAACCAGGGTAATCCTGGCACTTATCCCTAAAGCACTTCGTATGCGCTGTTCAATTCTTTCTGCCAATCCTTTCAATGCCCCCAATTCATCAGTGAATATCCTTTCATTTACCTCAACCATTATTTCCACATCATCCAGAGCGCCTTTGCGGTCCACAATAATCTGGTAGTGAGGCTCGGTGCCTTCCATTTCCATGAGCACCGCTTCTATCTGCATTGGGAATACGTTAACACCACGTATGATAAGCATATCATCGCTTCGGCCAGTAACCTTTTCCATCTTTATTAAAGTACGCCCGCATTTGCATGCGTCACGGTAAATCCTGGAAATATCACGTGACCTATACCGTATCACGGGGCATGCTTCTTTGGTAAGGGATGTATAGACAATCTCACCTTTTTCCCCTTCCGGTAGCACCTCCCCTGTTTCAGGATCTATCACCTCAACATAGAAATGATCCTCAAACACATGTAATCCCGACTTTTCACTGCATTCGCATGAAACACCGGGTCCTATCACCTCGCTTAAGCCATAGATATCGTACGCATCTATACCCATGCGGGATTCTATCTCTTTACGCATATTTTCAGTCCATGGTTCAGCACCAAATATACCTGCTCTGAGTTTTGTCTTTTTAAAATCATACTGTGGCATCTTCTTTTCCACAAAATCAGCCATGTTGATTGCATACGATGGTGTACAGGCCAGCATTGTGGTACCAAAATCTTTTATTAACATCAGTTGCCGTTCAGTATTGCCGCCTGAAATAGGGATAACGGTGGCTCCCAGCTTTTCGGCTCCATAGTGCACTCCCAGACCACCGGTAAAAAGACCATACCCGTATGCAACCTGAATAATGTCCTTCTCAGTACCACCGGCAGCAGCAATAGTGCGCGCCATTACTTCAGCCCATACCTCAATATCATTTTTTGTATATCCAACAACTGTCGCATTGCCGGTTGTACCGGATGATGAATGTATACGGACAACCTTATCCATAGGCACTGCAAAAAGCCCAAAGGGATAACTGTCGCGCATGGCCTGCTTCATCAAAAATGGCACATGCTTCAAATCATCAAGAGAAGAAAATTTATCAGGATTGAATTTTGCCTTATCGAATGACTGGCGATAATAAGGGACATTATTATACGCATGCTTCAATGACCATTTCAATCGCTCAAGCTGCAATTCCTTTAACTTTTTAATTTCCATTGCTTCATACTGTTTATTAAACATTGCCAACTCCTTTTTTATGGCTATATATTTTTAATTTTAAAGATAGCAAATTGTATTTATATTTATTAAAATTGTCAATAACCTTGTAAATGCAAGAAAAAAAATTAAATTTTAATTGAGTTTTTTATTATATCTCTATTATGTTTGAATTAACAGTGTACATTAACCATACACATTTCATATTCAGGGCGATAGTTACTGTTATTGTACTCCAGTATGTAAACAAATGAAATTATAAATATGTGAAGAGTAATATAATATTCAACCATAATAAGGGGACTATACCATGAAATACCGCCTGCTATCACCTGTTATTTCATTATTTGTTTTTACAGAAGTACTCCTTGCTGATGATTATATCGAAATGATGAAAAACGGTACCTGGGAACAGCGAATCACTGCAATGTACACGTTAGGCTATTCCGGCAATAAAAAGGCTTTCTGGTACCTGGTTAAATATCTTGACCAATCATTTCAGTCAGAAAATCAGGCTACAGGAGTACGGGTACGCCAGGCAGCAGCTATTTCATTGGGGCGGCTTAAAGATGACCGGGCAATACCCTATTTAGTTGAACGCTACAAAAAAGAAGACAATACTGAGGTTAAACGCGCAATTATTTTTGCTCTTCGTTTTTTTAAGCCAACCCCTGAGGCTATAACTGTGGTAAAGCAAGGCCTTGCTGATTCCAATAAAGATATTAAATGGGAAGCGCTTATGGTATCAAGCATCTATTGCGACAGTTCCTTAGCATCGGATATTGCCCAGGCTGCAAACACCGATGACCCGGAAATTAAAGTAATTGCTGCATATATCCAATACACACTTAACCAGAATAAGTCCGAAAATGAAGCACTTATGCGCAAATCATTGACACACAAAAGCCCACCGGTACGCTACTGGGCGTCACATTTTCTGGTAAAATCAGTAGGGACTCCTGCACTTGAAGACATAATGAAGGCGCTTGAGATTGAATCTGTATGGTGGGTTGCAAACGAAATGGAAAACAGTATCTATATTTTATCCCGTAAGAAATTTAATGAAGAAATGGTTGAACAGTTGGGATCTTTCAGATTTGTTGTGGACAAAAAAGAAAAACAACAGCAGTAAAAAATTCCGCAACAGGCCACCATCGCGGCGGCTTGCTATCATTAAACACGTCACTTTTTAAGTGAAATCTTGAATAAATATTTGCCAACAATGTCATCAACTGCAATCACACCAAATAATCTGCTATCATTGGGAGAATCCCAGTTATCGTTCATTACAAAAACATGACCAAAAGGCACGGTTATAGTGTTCATATTGTCCCGGTTAACAAATCTGGATGGGAATATCCGTGTATCGCTTTTTTTTACTGCCCACTCCGGTGCTGATTTTATACCATTTATATAAAGAACTTTATTAATTATCTCTACCGTTTCACCAGATCTTGCTATCACCCTGCTTACAAGCTTCCCTGAAAGAGGGCTTTTGTAAAGAACTATCGAACCTGAATCAACTTTTTTTGTTTTATAAAACCACACATAATCATTGACTGTAAGAGTGGGCTCCATTACAGAGCTGTCAATCTTTACCGTAATAAAAAAAAGGCGTATAGCAATAAACCCAACTACAAACCCTAACACTGCAAACAAAACTTTAGCAAAAATATTAAATGAATCTTTTTCTTCAATCATGGCCATTTTCTTATGAAAGTGATTCAAGGGCTTTTTTAAATTGTGGTATGGATTTTTCAATCACCTTTTCGGGTACACAGAAAGCTAATCTGAAATACCCGGGACCACCAAATCCAACACCAGGAACAGCAAGTATATTAAAATTGAGAAGGTGTTTAACAAATACCACATCATCATCCAGCGGGGATTTGCAGAACACATAAAATGCCCCCTTTGGCTTAACAAAAGAATATCCTGCCTTTTGCAACCCCTCACAAATCATATCTCGCCGTATTGCATATGCTTTTACATCAACAGTATCAAATGCAATTTTTTCTATAACCCGCTGCATGAGGGCAGGCGCATTAACAAACCCCAATATTCTGTTACATAATATAAGCCCTGCCACAACAATATCAGCCTCCGGCATGGAAGGATTGATCGCAATGTATCCTATTCGTTCACCGGGAAGCGATAATGTTTTTGAAAAGGATGAAACAACCATTGAATGTGTGTAATGGGAAAGGATGCTGGGCACTGTACTGTTGTCATATACCAGTTCGCGGTACGGCTCGTCTGAAAGAAGGTAAATGGGTTTCCCAAATTTTTCAGAGTAACGCTGCAGCAATGCAGCTAACCTGGTTATATCCTCATGGGCATAGATAATTCCTGTTGGATTATTGGGAGAATTTATAAGCACTGCCCGTGTTTTTTCATTGATTGCCTTTTCTATTGCATCAATGTCCAGTGCAAAGTCAGATTTTGTTGGGACGAAGTTTATAATACCATTATGATTTGCAATATAAAACCCATATTCCACAAAATACGGTTTAGGCACTATGACTTCCTCACCGGGATTCAATATTGTTTTCAATGCAACATTCAGACCGCCTGCTGCGCCACAGGTTAAAATAACATACTCGCCGCTTATATCTATAGAATGATCCTTTGCAACTTTTTTTGCAATGACGGTGCGTGCCGACATAAACCCTGCATTCGGCATATAGCCATGTGCTTTTGGATTGGGTTGCGATGCTAATGACTGCAATGTTGAAAAAAATGATTGCGGTGGTGTAACATCAGGGTTACCTAAGCTAAAATCATAGACATTTTCATCCCCGTACTGTGCTTTAAGGCGAGCCCCTTCTTCAAACATCTTCCTGATCCATGACGAGCGTATCATGGCTTCAGCAATATAGGTAGCAACTGACATTGGTAACCTCTCTAATTATTTATAGTATACATAATGTTAATCAAAAATTGTATTGCTAAATAGTAGGGGATATCATTGTTTTTAGCAAGTGTTTTTTTATCTGCACCATGCTAAAAAAAAGCGGGGTGTTGGTCACACCCCGCTGTATTGTCATTTACGTAAACCTTTTTCCATTTCATCAAGCAATGCATACAATTCTTGCGGCAGGTGATCACCAAATTTTGGATAATGGTTGGTACGGATATCTTCAACCTCCTGCAGCCAGCCTTCGGTGTCAACTTTCAGTAATACTTCCATATCCTGTACAGTTACATTTTCAGGCCTGTCAATTGCATCGATTGTGGGCATATTACCTATTGGCGTTTCAATTGCTTTTCCACTTCCATCACATCGTTCAAATATCCATTTTAATACTCTGCTGTTTTCACCATAGCCAGGCCACAGCCATTTCCCATCATCTGTTTTTCTGAACCAGTTGACAAAGTAAATTTTTGGCAATTTATCGGGCGTTGTTTTCTGCGCAATTTGTATCCAGTGTTTAAAATAGTCTCCCATGTGATAGCCACAGAACGGAAGCATGGCAAAAGGATCTCTTCTGACCTGCCCCACTTTAAGATCCAGTGCAGCAGCAGTTATCTCAGAACCAACTATCGATCCTAAAAATACACCATGCAGCCAATTTTTGGATTCAAGTACCAGGGGTATTGTATGAGCACGTCTTCCACCAAATAAAAATGCACTGATGGGAACTCCATCAGGGTCTTCCCATTCTTTTGCAATAGATGGGCATTGGCTGGCAGGTGCAGTAAACCGTGAATTAGGATGTGCAGCAGGAGCCCGGTCCTTATTATTTTTGTCATAAATCCATTCTTTACCTGTCCAGTCTATAAGTTCCCCATCAGGATCATAGCCAATACCTTCCCACCATACATCCATATCTTTTGTAAGTGCAACATTGGTGAAAATTGTATTTTTTTCAATGGTCTTCATGGCATTGTAATTTGATTGCTCAGAGGTTCCAGGGGCAACACCAAAAAATCCAGCTTCAGGATTAATGGCATACAAACGACCATCACTTCCAAATTTTAACCAGGCAATATCATCACCAACCGTTTCAACCTTCCATCCGGGGATTGTTGGGACAAGCATGGCTAAATTTGTCTTACCGCAGGCTGACGGGAATGCACCGGCAATATATTTAGCTTTACCTTGCGGGTTGGTTATTTTCAGTATCAGCATATGTTCGGCCAGCCAACCTTCATCGCGCGCCATAACTGATGCAATTCTGAGTGCCAGACACTTTTTCCCCAAAAGCGAATTACCACCATAGCCTGAACCATACGACCATATTTCACGGGTTTCAGGAAAATGAGAAATATATTTTTTTTCAAGTGGTGCACAGGGCCATTTGCCATTGTCACTTTCACCTTCTGCAAGTGGTTTCCCCACCGAATGAAAGCAGGGCACAAACTCGCCATCAGTTCCCAATACATCCAGCACCTTTGCCCCCACGCGGGTCATAATATGCATATTGATAACCACATACGGTGAATCAGTAATCTCCACTCCAATTTTTGCTATAGGTGAACCAACGGGGCCCATTGAAAAAGGAATAACAAACATGGTACGACCCCGCATACAACCGCGATAAAGATTGGTCATGGTTTGTTTTAATTCCACAGGATCAATCCAGTTATTGGTGGGGCCAGCTGCTTCCTTTGTTTGTGATGAAATATATGTCCTGCTTTCAAGACGTGCAACATCACTTGGGTCTGATCGGAATAAAAGGCAACCAGGGCGTTTTTTCTGGTTTAAACGAATAGCCAGCCCTTCAGCAACCATCTGATCCGATAGCCGCTCATATTCAGCTTTTGAACCATCACATACATAGACATCATCCGGCTGCATTAATTCAATTGCATCCTCAACCCATTTTTTAAGTGCCTTGTGCTTCAGCTCCGATAATTTCATAGCCTATCCTTTCTATTTCAGTTCAGTATTAATTGGGGTTTACAAATAAACTTACGTTACCGTGGTATGGTATGACAATTTTGTCAAGACTTCTGTTAGGATATATATAGCAAAAAACATTTTATTTTTCAAATATTAACTGAGGCAGGATGTGACTTATCAGAAATGGTTTTTTACGTACTATATTTGTAAAATAGTATCAACCCGTATAGAACGAAACATCCGCAAAATATCAGCAGGGATATTCTGTATTTCACATTTTTTACCGTTTTGAATACTCGTTTTTTTTATATCAATTAAAAAGCCAATACCTGCTGAGTCAATATAGTTTAATCCTGAAAGATCAATTTTTAAATCATCAGGAGCTGATAGATATGCCTTTTTTACATCTTCCTTTAAATTATAGGAAGAATATAAATCAAGATCTCCTTCAATTTTGAGAAAGTATCCCAATTCAGTTTTATTAAATGAATATATCATAATTTTAATAATATAGTTCTGTTCTGATTTTCGGACATATAAGGCTGCATATTGAGTAAATTCTACACCATTTATTTACAGCATACAATATATTCATAGGTAAACATATCACCTATAAATTGCCGTAAAATTTCATATTCATCCTTAACACTTGCAGTGCTGTTCAAAATAAACTGCAATTTTGGTGTCATACGGCATTGAAAAATATCGTTATATACCCCTCTATATACTGTATAGCCCCATGTACGAGCTATTGCCTCAAGATGTGAAAATCGTATTGTATATTCACTATGTCCAAACAGCTTTATCTCATATGGATTAAAGGTTGGCCGTACAGGCACACATTCCCTGAAATCACCCTGTGATTCTGATTCACAGCTATGCTCACTTATATATATGTATTTGGTTCCTGCTTTGCACATTTTTTCTATCGCAAGGAGTGCCCCTAAATTGAAATTAAATGGATTGGCTTTAATTTCAAGATTATACTCATTAATGAGGCGTTTACATTCTTTTATTTCATCTAATGCAGATGATTCCAGTATTTCATCAGTGATATCACACACCGTTATAAAATCCCCTACTATCTCATTACATATAACAAGATCAATAGTTGCAAGCATCGCAGTATCCAGTTCCAGAAAATCTGAATGAATAAATGTAGCATGACTATCTATGTTCTTCTTTTGTTCTGCAAGCATTGCAGGAGATATATCAACCATGGTAACCTTAACATGTGGACTGCAGGTTAAAAAATCCTTCATTAAGAAGCCATATCCTCCACCAGCTTCAAGTATTGTTTTAACCTGTTTCATATCAATATATCTGGAAAGAAATTCATGCAATAACTTACCAAATGAAGCATCTTGTTTAACTACCTCCCTGCAGGGACTGTTTTCTGGATAGAGCATATTACAAACCGTAAGCTCCCAGCCCAGTGTAGTTATTTGCTCTTTATGATAGGTACGTGTGTCATTTATGTGAATCATATAACAATACCATTTTCCGGAGGTTGCGGGTGCAAGAGGAAGATATAATAAACAATAAGAAGTAAAAGCAATAGAACAGCTAAAGTAATAGCAATAATTCTTATTTTATCTTTTGTTGGCAATAATTTAAAATTACCAAGTGTATACCAGTATGAATATAATTTTTCAATTATTGTTTTGATAAAACTTGTGTGCAATGATCTGGTTTTGGGCTTTTTCTTCAAAGATAAATCAAACGTTGCATCTGCATACAGCTCTGGATCATCCGGATCGGCTATAAAGGAATATCCACAACGACATTGTACTTTAATTTTTCCTGAATCAATGGGAAAACGTAGCTTAATGCCGCAGGCAGGGCATGGTTTAATAATATGCATAAGTAAATCCTAAAGAATATCCATTGCTTTGTTCATCAATTCCGGGATATCACTGTAGAATTTTTCCAGCTGTGCATCCTGCAGTCCAAGCATTGTAACTGCATCCTGGTTCAATTCATGGTATAACCCATCACTGCCAATACCAATGCCAGCCATAAGGCACAGAGTATTTGCTATATGAACTATCGATACTATTCTTTTATGTTCATCCGGAGCATTTGTAGGCTCATGATGATAGCGAACAATTGATTGCAGAACTTTAGGGAATTTCCACTTTATGGTAACCTGTTCACCAATCTGCTGATGGTCAAACCCCATAATTTGTTTTTCAGCTTCCTGAAATGTAATATTTTTTTCGGTTACAGTGGCAAGTATATCCTTAAAGGTACTCTGAACAAATAATGCCAGAACCGTTTTCCCCACATCATGTATGATACCACCAGTAAAAGCAATATCAGCCACTGTTTTATGGTTGCAATCGTTTGCAATCTTTTTTGCAAGCATTGCAACTGCAACACCATGTTTCCACAATTCACCTCGTGCCAGGTCATAGCCTAAAATAACCCTGTTTAATACCGATTTTGTCGTAGCCAGCACAACAATATCTTTTACTTCCTTAAGCCCCAATATGACAATAGCACGATCAATAGAAGATATTTCCTTGCCTTTGCTGAAATAAGCCGAATTGCACAACTTTAAAATATTGGCGGTGATTGCCTGATCCTTTGCTATTTCGTCGGCAACCTGCTTAAATGATACATCAGGATCATTGACCATATTAATTATCCTGCTTACCACTTCCGGCAAAGAAGGCAACTGGTCAACATTCTGAATTATGGACTGAATCCTCTGTTGTATATGTTCATGCATAATCATTTTCTCCAATCCATCTATCAAACCTTATAATACATTTTTTCCTGGCCACTGGCTTTAACTTTTAACCTGCCATCATCCAGGAAGAAGTCAATAACCCTGCCCGTACTGCCACCAATATCTTCTGCTACAATAGGAATGCCAAATTTTGCCAGCGCCTGTCGTGTTGCTTCAATATTGTTTTCACCAATATTTGCCAGCGTCGTTGTCGATTTAAATTTAAACATTGAAGCACCACCTGCTATTTTTGCAGACATAAATTCCTTTTTACACCCTTTTTTTAATAACTGCTGTACCAGAATAGGGATTGCTGTATCTGCATATTTTTCAGGATTACTATCGCCCGGATTTTTGGGTAATAGTATATGAGCAAGCCCCCCTATCTTTTTATTGCGCTCATAAATACATATACCAACACAGCTACCCAGAATGGTACGCAACACCGCGGGGTTTTCAGCTACTGCAAGCTGCGCTACACCAATGTTGATAAGATTATCCATCCTGTCTACCAATTATAAAAAATTGCCATTCCCGGTAAATATTATCTTGATAAAATTTTACTTCATTATCTATATTTGTCAAGCCAAAAGGTAATATTTACCAGAATAAATTTTAAAGGGGCTATGGATGGCAGTAACCCGGATCAATAATTATATCCGCCTTATTGATGCACATAATGTCAATAAGACAGAAAATATATATATAAATATTTTAAAAAACGAATTTATTATGCTCAATGAAGAAATAATTATCCCTAAAATCCCGGTATCAAAATTATCATATAATGAAGCGTTACCTATAGTACAAACTATTATCCCTCTTATCCCGCAATTTTTATTGCGCCATACCCTGCTTGAAGATCGTCAGCCAGCACATGAACTGCATAGCCTTCATTTTGTAAGCCTGCTTGAAGGAAGGTGTATTAATTTTTATCATGTGCTGCGGTTGGATTTCAAATTTGGCGGCGATAGCTCTGCCATACTGGAACCAGGCAATAATGATTTCTATTCTTCATACAAAACCAACAGGCTCTATTATAAGTCACGGCTTGTACCCACGTTTAAAGATCCTTCACCGCCAATTACGCCAATAAAGCTTATTCAATCTATCACCACCGAATCGGACCAGTATTTTCACACGTATGCGATGTTTGATGATATCGACACATCAGACATAACCAATGAATTTATAAAAACATTGCCCAATATCTTTTCAATACCATCCAATCTTTACCCATTTGTTGTCATGGATTACTATACAGCATGCTTGAATATTCCCAACCCTGTTTCTCCTGAACTTAATCGCGCAGTTACAACTTTTGAACCACTGTTTTTTATCATAGCCTCACGCTTTATACCTGTTGATTCAATTATTGCTTTACTTGATTTAGAAGATAATTTCTCCGAACTCATTGAAATAAAAAATCATGAGTTTGTGCCCACACCCAATTTGATTCAATTGTCCAGTGAATACTTCAACCGCTATTCACTGACCCGCGATGAACAATGTATGCTGAAAGGATGGTGGCAGCTTGTTATTACGTGACATTATATATATTGTACCGGTGTTTTTTCTCTGTATTGCCTGCGCCAACAAACCACTGGAAATTATCAATACTGAGTGTGGCAGCAGTGTATCTATGAATGGAACTATCGCCAATGCTTCCCTGACCTATACCTTTAAGCCGTGTACTCATTGCAGGTCATTAAAAGATATATGCAATTATGTCTATTTCCAGGGTGATACTCTGTGTTTCAGCATACAATGTAACCAGAATATTGAATCGGCAAACGTAACAGCCTATTTTGAAAACCCAACCACACATATAACATATAAAGCTGAACGAGTGGAAAAACTAACAACAACTGTATATGGGTTTTCACTTATCGGCAGTCTTCTTGAAAAAATATTCCGGGATGATATTCGTAACACCCGCAGTTTTAAAGCTTTCAAACTACCCTTTGTCATCCATGTTACTATTGACAAACAAAATCAAAAGGTACACCATACTTTTTCAGATACATTTTATGTACAATTTATTGACTGATTATTTTTGAAGAATGCCGCAGTAAATGTCGAAGAGTAAAATATCAGTACGAAAAATTTCAAAAAGGTATTAATGAAAAAAAACAAAACCAACATGTACGTCCGCTTCTGGGGTGTAAGAGGTTCAATCCCCACACCGGGTAAAGATTTTATTAAATATGGTGGGAATACTTCATGTGTTGAGCTCAGATGTGGTCATACAATTCTTATCTTTGATGCCGGCACCGGAATTCGCATGCTGGGGAAATCCCTTGCCAGGGAATTTGGCAATAATCCCATCAAAGTGCATCTTTTTATAAGCCATACTCACTGGGATCATATACAAGGCTTCCCGTTTTTTGATTTAGCATATAACAAGAATGCAACAATCTATTTTTATGGTGGTCATAGCGTATCTACACTTGAAAAGCTCATATTGGGACAGATGGATCGCGAATATTTTCCGGTAACGTTATTTGAGCTTTCTTCAAATATTCATTTTATTGAATTATCAAAAAATCCTTTCACCATTAACGACATAACTATTTATTACACCCATCTTTTTCATCCTGGGTTGTCACTGGGTTTCCGCATTGAATATAATAACCGTGTCTTTGTGTATGCCAGTGATAATGAGGTATTAAACGATCCCGAATTAGGGGATTATAACCTAAAAAATATAGGCAATTTAATACAGGATGCCAACATACTTGTTGCCGACTGTCAGTATACATCTGAAGAATATGCAACACGCATAGGATGGGGACATTCTTCTATTGAATCCGTTACTGGCGTTGCTTCACGTTTTAATGTTAAGCATTTAATCACATTCCACCATGATCCCAATCATACTGACCGTGATATAAGCAGAGCAGTAAAGCAAGCGCGTTCCCTGTCTTTCCCCATCAAAATTTCTGCTGCAAAAGAAGGGAATATTCTTTATATTTAAAAAATATTGATTTTATATTTTCTTTATCTATAGTTGCTCATGTATGAAATTAATTGTGTTACATAATACATACCTTTGCATGCGCCATGCTCAGAGCACTGCCAATGAAGAGCATATTATCATCAGTAATCCTGAAACTGGAATCAGCAAATATGGACTGACACAGGAAGGGGAACGTCAGGTGTTGCAGGCGATAGTTACTAATAAAGAAATACAGAACATAACGCACATCTATACATCGGATTTTTTGCGTGCATATCAAACTGCTATAATTGTTGCACAGCATTGTAATAATGTGCCCATCATAACAGATACACGATTGCGAGAGCGCTATTTTGGCCAGTTTGAGGAAACTGACAGCGATAATTACCACAAAGTATGGTATATGGATTGCTCTCTAGAATTTGATGTTGCCTGCTATAATGTTGAATCTATTCATGCCGTTGCACAACGGATGCTGTCATTTCTACTTGATTGCGAAAAAAACCTTAAAAATAAAAGAATACTTATTGTATCGCAT
>DYLU01000097.1:0-6116 GCA_020721905.1 Leptospira biflexa
ATTAGGCAGGGCTTTGCGTGCTTATACTGCATATGGCGGCACTTCTTACGAGGAGCTGCCAGAGTCCAGTATCGAGGTGGATTAAATGAATAACAGGGACAGAAATAGTCTATGGCAGAAATACGATGCCATAGACAGAAGATGCCACGAATTTGAGGAACTTATAGAGGGAATTCAGAAAGTTATTAAGGCACACCCACCCGACATGGATTATCTTATCCAATCCCTGAAAGGGTATAAGATGATACTTGGCGGGCTCAGATTGGAAAGGGATGGCCTTCAGAAGATAATAGAGGGGTAAATATGTCAGGGAAAGGAATAAAAAAGCAGAATGTATCGTTCTGGCTTACACCTGAACAGATACAATTTGTAAAGAACCATCCCGACATTAATTTTTCGAAATTAATGCGTGGGATGTTTGAAACGTATATAAATAACTTTAACGAGGATGCATATATTCAGAATCATAAAACTTTATATCTGAAATAGAAAAACTTTATATTTTTTATTAATATCTATTTTTATGGACAATGCAATGTATCAGGATATACTTTATAGAATAGAGAACACTCATAGGTTTTTAGAGGCAAAGGATATAGCGAACTATGTCAGCAATAACCGCAATGGCTTTACACCGGAACAGCTGGACAATATCGAGATTCAGCTGGCGGATTTAATCCACATGTTTAACCCTGTTGACTGTTCCATGGTAAACAAAATTACTGTGATATATCCAGATCCGGTTGGGCAGGAAAACATATATGGCCCTAAGGCTACTTCTGTATGTGCAAGGGCAAAGCAGCTTCACATGTCATTGCCTGACTATATCTACAGCATTATGGGGGCACCTGATTTTGAGATTTACCTTATACATGAACAGAGGGCGGCAGGCACAGGCATGGCAGGATTTTCACGGCAAATTTCACGTTCGACCGATTACTCCCGGAAAGCTTCAGAGATGGCAGAGAAGGCAAGGGAAGAATTTCAATCTGCAAAGCAAAAGTCAGAGGGGGATATGGAAGAGCTTCGCAATGAAATCCACGAACTGAAAAGCTATGTAAGTCAGAGGGAGCCTTATGCACTTGATGTTGATTTGACACAGGGGCAATTAAATAAATTGAATACGATTATTGGCGGTGCAATGCATGTTCTCCTTGGGCAGGAAGGAGAAATGTATCGTGTAAGGTTCACAGGGGAAAGGGGGGAAATAGAGAATGAGGTTAAGTATTTAAAGGGATAAGATGCAATTCTTTGTTGTTGAGAATGGCAGGAGGGTAGGCTATCAGGCAGTAAAACGCAATGGGAAAATCTATTACAGGCATTCTCCCATAACTATTACGTATCCAACAAAAGGACAGATACAGGTAAGATACTGGCTTAGCCTTGGTTCGCATGAAGCTGCAATGCAAAATGCGAATAGGGAAGAGTTGCTGGAGAGTGTCAGGAACATGCCATACCATATTAATCCTTTCAGGGAGGAAAGGCATACAACAACAGATTATATTATGGATAATTATCCAGAAATAGTGAAATATACAGAGGTTATGGAAAATGGGAAGGCAGAAAATATTTACAGCAGAGGACAGGAAGGAAGTATTGAAAGAGTTAATGGGAAAGGAAGAGGAGAAGACATACGAGAAGGAGAGAGAAAAATTTTACGGAATAGAAACCTTTTACGATGACTGCCCTTCCTGTGGGAAGCTGGCAAAATTTGAGAACAGGGGTGCAAGGAGGACAATAGCAGGGAAGGAATATATTGAAATGGAATGTCCAGAATGCCATAAGAATGCCTATGTTTTCATAAAGGTTTTGAAGGCCGGAAGTGCCATGGAAGGCTATAATTTTGAGCCTATTATCTCAATCATGGATTTCAGGGCTGCAAATAAAGGGCATTCATTCGCTATGAAGAAGTGAATTTCAAAATAGAAATACTTATATATTATTTGTATATATTTAATTCATGTCAAAAGGATTGATATATGATAGATATGCTTTTAAGCGGATGGCGTTTGCTTATAAGAAGCCGAAAATGGGATTTATGGATATAGAGAACATGGTAAAGGGCTTTCCTACAACTGCCAATGGGGCACCTTCAGCAATAGGTGCACAGCATGCAAGGTTTGCCTATGCTGCACATGAAAATGCAGGGGTAACCGGAACTGTAATGTATAAAGGGCACAAAATGCCTGCTGTTGCAGCAGCTGTGGGATTGTCGATACAGAAAGGTGCACTTCTAACTCCTGACGAGATAGCAAGGAGAAGGGACACAAGGCTTAGGAGAACTGCCAATGAAATAGCAGCACTCCAACAGAAAGGGTTCGGGCAGTTTCTGTCAGTGTCTTCACAGGGTGAAAGAGGATTTGTCAGCAACGTTCCGGAGCTTTCTCCGGCAGATGGCTCTGTGGGATATAATCCATCCCTGCAGGGAAAAAGGAACACGCTTGAAGACTTTGACAGGAGGTATTAGGTGATATAAATGGCATACATGGAATCATTTAAGGGAGTCATGAACTCCGATGCAGGATTTGCCGGAGCTACAATAGCCGGTGGCTTACTTGGGGCAGTCCAGACAATAGTGCTGAGGCAGTTTGTGGATATACCAATGGCAAAATCTTTCCTGAAAGATACTTCAAATTCACCGCCACTGCTTATGAAACAGCTAAAAGGCTTTGGTTCTGCTTCTGCCTTAGTTGGCATTATAGCAGGTGCGGTTGCTTCGGTAATCGGAATAATGGGGATTGTGAAAGGCAAATTCCTCAAGGACAAATCAGTTGCCGGTGCAGTAGCAGGCTACGGTGTGCTTGCATTATCAACAGGATTGCTTTCCGGTGCTTTTCCCGCCAATGAATGGGGAGCAGCAATGGCAGTTGACCCTTCCAATCCCATAGGAGAGCCCGCCATCCAGAGAGTAGCAAGGAATAGTGGAATATCCAGGGCACAGCCCGAAAGGACTTTTAAGCCTTCTACCCTTGAAGCATAACTTTATTAATTTATAAATAATATCTTTTTTATGTCAGTTTTGGAATATTTGCCAGGGGTTCCACAGGAATTCTGGAAAGCCTATGAAGTTCTTAAAGGAGATATAGTTATACCTGCACATTCAGAGAAATCATTGCTTCCAGCACCGATTCTGGATGAAAGGGGATTGTTTGTCAATATTGTTGTAGCTTCGAATAATGCGGACATGCAGTTCAAAATATTATTTGATGACCATAAGATTACAGGATCATTTGAATCCCTTAACAATTATGGTTTTACTTCATACATTCCGGATGCACCTTTCATTGTAAGCTATAACACAACTACAAATCTGTATGTGGCATACATGCACACTTCCCAGCCTTATCCATTTTACAGGAATTTCAATGCTTCTGCACAGAATACTACAGATTCAGATATGGTAATAGATGTTGTAGAAATAAATGCGTTCATTCTCAAAAAGGGATTTTATAAGGCACTTGCAGACTTAAAGGCAGGAAAATTAGCTTAATCCCATTAGTGAACGGATAAATTTGTCATGGGTTAATTCCCTATCCCTTATTTTTGCTTCATAAAACTTGTGGTAATATAGTTCCTTTGTTGAATCCTTTACAACTAATTCCAGTTTTGCCATAATAATACATGCAAAACTATTATATAAATCATATTAATAATGCAAATCTCATTACATATTTAAATATTTTAATAAAATGCAATATTATGGCTACAAAAAAATATTGGATATTGCCAACAAGAGACTACGCAATGCAGGAAAATGTAATTCAGAGTGCATTACAAGCTGCTGAATTAAAGTTTAAAGAGAGAATCGGAAACAATCCGAGAGTGAGGGAGGGCTACTGGTATGACCTGCAGAAGGCAGGGGCATCTTACGATGGTTCGGATGAGCTTACATTTGCTTCATCCAAAAATGCATATGGCTTCCCCTATGCTGCTATACTTGAAATGACCGTTCCACAGTCAAAGGTATTTGCATTCTATGGAGCGGCAGATTATTCAGCTGACCCGGGATTTGCTGCATTCCAGCTTTCACAGAGAGATGTAAATTTCCCTATTGTATATCTTGTTCCGCATCTGTATACTGCAAAGGACCACACTGTGTATATGAATGGAACATTCCCTGCGATAGAGCAGAATGAGAAGGTAATAATAACACTGTTTGCCAGCAAAGCTGTAACAGACCATGTTGATTTAAAGTTTGCAATAGCAGAGAGCGGTGCTTCAACAGAATAAGGTGATGTAAATGATACAGAATTTATTGAGAGGCTACGGTGCCGGGGACTTTAAAATAGAGGAAGGCACTACTTCCATTGCAGATGGTGGAACAATAACTGCTGGCATGGACAATGTCATTGCAGTGGAACTGACAGCAGAAGCTGCTTCAGGAGATTATGCAATAGCTAATGTGCAGGGCATATCGGGAAACGTTATTACAGTAGGGTTGGCAGGTGCGGCTTCAGGGACAGCACCTTCTACACTTTCCACTGATACCGTTGTCCACTATGCAATAATAGGTTATTAGGTGGTTTAAATGGCAGAGAGCGATATACCATTTCCCCTTTTAGCAGGGCAGCATATATGCATGACAGATAACGAGGGCAACAAAGTTTATTATAGAATACAAAGGCAGGCAAAAATGTTTGACTTTCCATTTCCCTATGAAATTCCACCTTTAACTTCATTGAGGGACAATGACATAAGCATAGGGCAGGGTTCAGGAGCAATTTCAGTCTTCAGGACATCTGCAAATGAGATGAAGCAATGGGTTACATGGATTGACAATGATTATCTTGGTGTTACATGGACTATTCTGGATGCGAAGGTTAATGCCATACTTGGCAACGACCAGCCGGAAACAAAATACACTTCCCCATTTGGATCTGTAAATTTCCCGAAGTTTATTTTTGATAATCCTGCAGGAAATGTAACATTTACAATATCAAATAAAAATCCATTGAAGCTAATAGCAGGAACACTGCACATTATAATGTATGATTATAAGGTTTTGCCAGCAAAGGTAGTTCCGGAATACTGCACATACATAGGATATGGTGGTTCAAGATGAAAAATTTATGGAGAGATGTTTATAACAAAATTACTGTGGCTTTAACAGGCCAGGAAGATATAGAAACAGATGGCACAGATTTGAGCATTGCTTCAGGGGATTCTACTCTGGATTCTGGAAATTCTACCACCCTTGCATCTATAACTGTCCCACCCGGGGCTTATGCTGTCCTTGGAGATGCTTTCTACTTTACCAATTCAACAACTGGCGGAAAGCTGACAGTTAGCTTTGTAAATCCAGTAACAACTCTGGAGGAAAAAAGATACCTTGCAGTAGCAGCTGCTGGAAGTGTCCAGTCAGTGAATGATTTTAGCAAGCATCCATTTATGGCTGTATTCAACCCTGCCTCATCGGAAAGCAATCTTACCATAACAATCTCTACAACATCCACAACTACTTCATCTGAATATATAGCATCTGTTGCGTATGTATTAAGGATGCCGAAGGAGTGATTTAAATGGATAGCACAGAAAAAGGCATAGCTGCTGTAGCAATTCTTGGTGCAGCAGCAGGTGCAGGATATGGGATATATTCCATTACGAGAAAGAAGGCAGTTCCACCAACTCCAACACCTTCCCTTGCAAAAATTACTTTATCTGCTTCCACTGATGAAGTTAAGGCAGGAGATACAGATACTTTTACAGCAACAGCATATAATGGGGAAAATGAAGTTCTTTCCGGCGTTTCCCTGAAATTATATGAGATTACAACTTCAGCCTATGTTGGAACAGAAACAACAGACAGCAATGGAGAGGCTTCATTCACAGTGAAGTTTAATAAGGAAGGAAAATATACATTTCAGGTGATAACATGAAATCAAATATTGTAACAGTAGATGTAATAGAAGCATTGGCAAAGCTGGAATTGACGGAAAGCGAAGCAACAATAGATGTTGAGGGCACAGATGTATTTACAGTCAAGGCACTGGATATTAAGGGCAATCCCATGCCTGATATTCCTGTGGCTTTATACGAAGACAATAACAAAATAGATGCAGGGGAGACAGACAGCAATGGGGAAGCAACCTTTACAGTTAAATTCAATAAGAAAGGGA
>DYLU01000097.1:6216-7779 GCA_020721905.1 Leptospira biflexa
GAACAGTATTATTCCTCTATACTGGATGAATGCATTTGCTATTCTGACAATGCTTCTGACATTACCTTATCATCTTCTCCAGCGAATCCTACATTTCCACTGCTTAATGCCAGATATTTTAAGGAATATACTATATTTGATATAGTAAAAAACATTGGATATGGCTACTGGCTTCATGGAAGCTCATGCCCTTCAGATTATGGTTCTGCACCGGCTCACCTGCCTTCCAAAGCTTCCTATAAATCCATTAATGTAAGTGGAACTGTAACAGATATTGCTGGAAATGCGTGTGGTGATACCGGGGTATGCGCAAAATATTATGTGTATTTCTGGCTGAATACGTATTCATTTAAGCATACATTTGTTCAGGATAATGTAAAATACCATTTTACATTCAAATATGAGATATGGCAGGGAAATTCAAAATTAACTGACAGCAATGGAATACTCAATGGAATACGTGCAGACAGCAATGGGAGATTCAATGTTGAAGTCAGGATTTATATAACAGATGAATACATGGATGGCAATGCACAGGATTGCCCGGGATATACCTCTGGCACACTAACTGAAAGCGTTACTATATATGCAGGTTTTTCACAGTATAACCCTGTTGGTGTTTCTGGATTAGAATACACAATACAGCCATGTGTCCATTGCTATGTAAATGATTTCGGGCTCTGATAATATGAATGACAAGGATCCAATGTATGCTGCAATAGGCATAGGGGCTGCTGCCGCATTAGGATTGGCAGGATACGGCATTTATGATGCATTGCAGGCAGGGGTATCAGGTTCTGCTGTTGCACTGAAAAACTGTGAGCAGAAGTATGCAGCAGAAGTTACACTTTACAATAGCTACCTGCAGAAATTCATTAAAGAAGATGTCAAAGACAATGTGCCTTTCTCCACTGCACAGCAGAGTTATCTAAACGGGATTATAAAGGAGCAGGATAAGATAGCAAAGACATGCTATGCTGACAACTGGCTTGCGGATAGTGCCTCTGTCCTTTCATATGCATTTGCAATAGGCATTGTCAGTGTTTTCGGTGCATTGGCTTATAAATTCATAAAGAAGAAAGGATATTTGAAGCCGCCAAAGGGGAAGAATGGTGTAGAATTCTTCACGCCAGCACAGGCAATGGCATCCATGCAGATGGGAATATTCGATTATGAGAAAACCATAGGTGTTATACCTGTATACTGGAATGGCTATGGTATTGGTGCGTTAACAGCCACAAAGAATAATGGAAATGCAATGACAGAGGAATTTGTAATCTCAATGGAAGATGTTGATTTAATTGCATTAGGGGTTGGGGCTGTAATAGTTGCAGTTTCGGCTGCCATACTCGCAGAAGAGCTATCGCTCTCGCTTCTTGCATTTGCATAATAATAACGTTTTTATATTAATTCTATATTTATATTTATGAGTGATTTAATTCCATATGATATATATTATAATGGGCAGACTTTTATAGGGTACAAAGAAAGGCAGAATTTACCGTATATAACAGTGTCTGCAAAGGGAATTGCTAATGGGCTTTCAGATAAAGTGAATGATGG
>DYLU01000023.1 GCA_020721905.1 Leptospira biflexa
GCGCATGTTCAAGCTCCTTTCGCAAAATCAGCATATCAAATAAGGTGGGTACACCTCGCGTGCAGCATTATCAATCTTTTCAATTCTACACAAAGCATTCAGCAAATCCAAACTTTGCATACACCCGCACGTGCCGCTTCAATAGCCGCATTGAGAGAGAGCAAATTGATTTGATCAGAAATGTCATTGATAATTGAAATGATATCAACTATTTGCCGGGAACTATCCGAAATCTGAGAAATACTCTTCGTGGTTTTCGATAGCATGAACAGGTTATTACGGTATGGAGTCATCGGTGAAAAAGGCGTTTAAAAAAGCTTATTTCCATCTGAACATATTATATATATTTACCAGTACTTAGTTTGACGCTCATTCCTAAGGAGCGCAAGCACAACCCGTCATTCCGAAGGAGCGATAGCGACTGAGGAATCTAAATGTACATAGCAAAGGATGAGATTCCTCACATTCGTTCGGGATGACAGATTGATAATGTTCGTGATGACAGGTGGGTAATGTTCGGGGTGACGGGTGGTAATGTTCGAGATGACTGATAAGCACCTATATCATTTCAATGAGCAAAGCACAAATGTCATTCCTAAGGAGCACAAGCATAAATGTCATTCCGAAAGAGCGCAAGCACAACCCGTCATTCCGAAGGAGCGATAGCGACTGAGGAATCTAAATGTACATAGCAAAGGATGAGATTCCTCACATTCGTTCGGGATGACAGATTGATAATGTTCGTGATGACAGGTGGGTAATGTTCGGGGTGAAAGAAGGAGTGCAAAGGATGACAGAGGGAATAAACGGAATAAAAGGTGTGGGCTTCGGAAGATGAGAAAACGTTTTTCGAAACTGAATGGTTTTATATCTACATCAGTTTATGTGAGTTACTCATAAAAAGGTAACAACCTGTTATTTTTGATAATACTCTTTTCTGAAAATATCTCAAGAAAGTTAGCTAATTTTTTGAGTATCGATTCTTTGGAACTAATATTCTCCTGTTTTAGATGCTTAATAAGTATCTCCCTGTTAATAAAATGTAAATCATAATATATTGTAAGTTTTGGATATGCATAATCAATCTTATCTACACCTAAAAGACTTTTAATATTCAATAGCTGTGAATCAGTGACTGGTTGTGTACATTTAATCGTATATATCCTTGTAATTATTTTCATAGAACTATCTCCTATAAAATAATTTCTTGCATTGTACTATATATAATATATACTAACAAGGAAAAAGTTACATAAAATTTTAGAAAACACTTAAATAATTTATTGTAAAGGATAGTTATGAAAAAAATTGAACAGTTAGATGCTGCTGTATTTACAGATGAAATGGTAGTAAAATTAAAAGGACCAAAAAAAATATATATTATATTTTCAACATTTGGGGAGCGTGAAGCAAAACTAATTTATGAAAAAGTATCACTCATTAATTCGCTTCAATGTGTTGATGCAATAATTTTATCACACCGAAGGGCACATGATGCAAAGGAAGAACTAACTGAAATTAAAGCAAAAGAAGCAAGTACAAAGGCAAGCGTGATAGTATGTAATATGGTAAATGTACCCGATATGGGCACTGAAAGAGGTAAGGGAGCTGATATGCGCAGGGCTCTTTATTATGTAATCACTCACTATAAGGCTGACATTGCCAATTCTATTATTGTTTTTCTGGATGCTGATGTATTGCCTGAGTTTTTTGGCACTCATTTTGTCTTGGGATTAGCAGGGGCGGTACTACGGGGCTATGATTTTGCAAAAGCAAGTTTCTGGCGGCAAATGGGCAGGGTAAAAAAGTATGTAGCACAGCCTTTATTTTCGGCGATAGCTCATAGTAATTTAGAGCCGCTGCGGGAATTAGCCTATCCATTGAGCGGTGAGGTTGCCGGTACTCTTTCCTTTTTTACAAAAGTGAGTTTCTGGCAGATGTATGGTGTTGAAACAGGAATAAATATAGATGCGGTGTTGTCCAACTTTAAAATAGCCGATGTTAATCTGGGCTTGTATGATCATGAACATCATGGCGATGTGAATATACAGAAGATGTCGTTTGGTATTATAAGAACGTTTTTGCTTCAACTAGTTGAGTATGGATACATTGAATTAAAAAACGGTGCCAAGATTAGCGATATATTTAAGGCACAGTATATTGATGAAACTGGTATACGGCAATTCCTTGAATTTGATCTTTCAGAAAAAAAATACCTTCCATTGTGTACCATCATATAAACATATTAAAAAAAAATTTTTTTTGTTGACAGATTTTTTATATATTATATATGAGTAAGTACTCACTCATATGTGCGAAAATGATCCATGGAGATATGGTTATGGATGCATTGATTAAATTGAAGTATCAAAATAACTATAAGTTGAATATACAATTTTAAATAATACAAGGATATCAACATGACGCTATTATGCGTTATGATAGTAACATAAAAGGAGGTAAACCATGGAATACGATTTTATAAAATCACGATTGCATCTATATGCTGTGTTACAGAATATTGAAGACCTTGTACAGTATGATGAAGAATCCAGAAAGTTAATAGTAAACTGGAATATTGTGATTGCCTTTAGTGTTAGAAAAAGTGGTAAAGTATATCTTATTTTTGAAAATGGAAAATGTACAGTTACGGATAAAAGTAAAAAAAAGCCTGATATAGTACTGTTTTTTTCTTCACCTGCTCATTTAAATAAGATGTTTGATGGTAAAGCCAATCCCATTCCGCTTAAAGGACTAACAAAGATAGGCTTTTTAACAAAAGAATTTCCTAAACTTACCGAACGACTTGAATATTATTTAAAACCTGATGATCAAAAATTGAAGGATGCTTCATTCCTGATGCTCAATACTGTAATGACGTTGAATACTGCCTTATTTGCTTTAAAGGAATTGTTGCTGTTTGATACGGTAGGCAAGCATGTTGCAAAGAAAATAAAGGGAAGTCTTGTCATGATGAATGTTGAAAAGGGTCCTGCTGTATATATTGAGCAAAAAGATGATGACTTTGAAGTGCATAAGGGTTTGCATAATAATCCTCTTGCAGTATTGGAATTTAAATCCATGAAGATTGCAAACGACTTTTTAAATGGTAAAATGGATGCATTCAGCGCAATAGCATCAGGAGCTGTTGCTACTAAAGGACATATAGAGTGGCTGGATGCAGTAAGTCCTGTATTGGACAGGATTGCTTTATATTTAGCATAAAAAAAATTTTTATATGAGGTGCCATTATGAAACTAGAAGCTAAAAGTGCATCACAAAGTTCAACAGCAAAAATAAAAAGTAAAACGTATACATATTCCAATTCTCAAAAATTATTTCAACGTGCTTTAAAAGTTATACCCTGTGGTATTCCCGGACATTTTAGCCCTGCGCCATTCGTGCCGCCTACTATGTATCCTTTTTATGCTGAAAAAGCCAAAGGCAGCCATTTTTGGGATATAGATGGCAATGAGTTTATTGATTATATGTGTGCGTATGGTCCAATAGCTTTAGGCCATAATCATCCAAAAGTTGAAAAGGCAGCGTTGGAACAAAACCAAAAGGGTAATTCCATGACGGCACCGGGCAAAATCATGGTTGAACTTGCTGAATATTTAACTGAAACTATTGCAGGTGCTGATTGGGCGTTCTTTGCAAAGAATGGCGGTGATGTGACAAACCTTGCTGTTATGATTGCACGTGCAGCAACAGGGCGTAAAAAGATTGTAATGATTAAAGGTGGCTACCATGGAGTAGCGCCATGGATGCAGGGGTTTGGCCACTATGGCGTTATTGAAGAAGATATTGCCAATATCATTGCCATTGGATGGAATAATGTAAAACAATTTGAAGATGCTATAGCGCAAAATCCTGATCAAATTGCAGGGTTTATTGCAACACCCTATCATCACCCAACGTTTGCCGATAGTGAATTTCCACACGAGGGGTACTGGCAGCGAATAAGGGAATTATGTACAAAACATGGAGTAGTGCTTATCATTGATGATGTACGATGCGGATTTCGTTTGGATATGCGTGGTTCAGCTGCACACTTTGGATTTACACCGGATCTGGCATGTTATTGTAAAGCTATAGCTAATGGCTATCCTATCTCTGCATTGGTAGGAATTGATGCGTTAAAGACAATCGCAGCAAAGGTGTTTTATACTGGAAGCTACTGGTATCAGGCAGTTCCTATGGCTGCTGCTCTTGCCACATTAAAAGAACTTAAACGTATAAAAGGGCCTGAACTGATGAATACCATAGGCAAAAAACTTTTTGAAGGGATGAAAAAAATATGTGATAGCTACGGCTTTGATTTAAAGGTTACCGGCGCGTATTCCATGCCTTATGTGCGCATTACCAACGATCCAAGCAATATGTTACATCAAGAGTGGTGTGCGGAATGTACAGCGCGTGGTGCATACTTTACATCGCATCATAATTGGTTTGTATCGACAGCTCATAGCCAAAATGATATTCAAAAGACATGGAATATCGTTGATGATGTATGCAAACTTTTGAAAAAGAAGTATGGTAGTAAATATTAAATTGCTTGTATTAATAATGTTCAAAGGATTATATTAACAGTAACTATCGCTTGCAAAAATTAAACTAAGATACTTTAAAACGAAAGGAGGGTATATATGCCGTTAAGCCAACAGGAATTACAGCAACTAAATGAAAAAGCCTGTCAAATACGGAAAGATACCATTGATACCGTATATTGGGCTGGTGGCGGCCATGCAGGAGGTTCATTAAGCTTTACTGAAATTATGATTATTCTTTATTATAAGTATCTGCGTATTGATCCAAGAAATCCTAAATGGGAAGACAGGGATAGAGTGGTGCTCAGTAAAGGGCATGCGGGTGTTGGCTATGCTCCTATATTGGCTGATAAGGGTTATTTTCCAAAAGAGTGGCTTAAAGAATATAATCATACCGGCTCAAATTTAGGTATGCATCTTGATGGCAATAAAGTGCCGGGTGTTGATGCCTCTACCGGATCACTTGGGCATGGATTGCCTATTGCTGTTGGTCTGGCACTGGGTGCTCGGTTGCAAAAAAAATCGTGGCTTACCTATTGTATATTGGGTGACGGCGAATGTGATGAAGGCTCTGTATGGGAAGCTGCTATGGCTGCTGCTCACTATAAAGTAACAAACCTGATAACTATCGTTGATCGTAACCGCATGATGATAGATGGCCCCACTGAAGAGGTTATGCGCCTTGAACCATTTGCTGACAAGTGGAAAGCATTTGGCTGGATTGTTAAGGAAGTTGATGGCAATGATTTTAACCAATTGGCAGATGCAATAGAGTATGCACAGAAAGAAGATAAAGCACCTGTTGTCATCATTGCTCATACAATTAAGGGTAAATGTGTAGACTTTATGGAAGATAAATATGAATGGCACTATGGTGGATTGGATAGTGAAAAAGTAGAGCTGGCTAAAGCGTGTATTGATAAATATTACCGTGAAATGTAAGGAGGAAAACAATGGCTGCGGATGGATTAACATATACTATTGTTGACACTGCTAATATGTCAACGGCTGAAATATATGGAAAAGTACTGTGTGATTTAGCTGAAAAGCACAGTGACATCGTGGGTCTTTCGGCTGATCTGGCTAAGTCAACTAAAATTGGGCAGTTTGCTTCCAAATTTCCTGAAAGATTCTTTAATGCCGGGATTGCCGAACAGAATATGTTTGGCATGGCTGCAGGGCTTGCAAAATCAGGGCTTACGCCGTTTGTTTCAACATTTGCCGTGTTTGCGTCAATGCGAGCTGCCGAGCAGGTGCGCACTGACATTTGTTATCCAAAGCTTAATGTAAAAATTATTGCCACTCATGCAGGAACCTCATTTGGTCAGGCAGGCACTACACATCATTGCACTGAGGATCTGGCTATTATGCGCTCATTTGCAAATATGGTGGTAATAGCTCCTGCAGATGGTATAGAAACAGCTAATGCAGTGGTAGCAGCGTATGAACATCAGGGCCCTGTATATATACGTATTAATCGGGGGTTTGACCCATTCCTGTATGAAAAATCGGATTATGGTTTCCAGATTGGGAAAGCAGTACAGCTTAAAGATGGAACCGATATCACCATCATTGCGTGTGGTGCTGCAGCGTATAATGCGTATCATGCTGCAAACATCCTTGAAAAGGAAGATGGCTTAAGTGTACGCGTACTCAACATGCATACAATAAAGCCTATTGATGAAGAAGCTATTATTAAAGCTGTACTTGAAACACGACGTATTGTAACATTTGAAGACCACAATATAATTGGAGGTTTGGGCAGTGCAGTTGCTGAGGCAATTGTAAAAAGTGGTAAAGCCTGCGCGTTTGAAAAAGTGGGTATACCTGATGAATACGCAATTATAGGGCTGCCTGAAGATTTGCAAAATTACTATGGATTTGACCAAAACAAGATTATTGAAAAGGTAAGGCAGATTATGGGCAAGGACTTTGAACAAACTGAAGACTGGGAAGATGAGGTGTAATATGGCAACCCAGAATGAACTTTTTGCTTCAACAATCTTTTTAAAAGCTGCATTGCCGCTTACCAAAGTTATTTTAGAACAACGGCCAAAAATGGCAGCTAAGTATAAAGGTGTAAATGGCGTAGTACAGTTTGTTGCAAAAGATGAAGCTGGAGATATTGGTGCGTATTTGCAGTTTACTGATGGTGCTCTTGATGTCAGGTATGGTATTCATGAAAAACCGGATATTGTATTTACCTTTAAAAAGGTAGCGGCAATGAATGCGTTCTTTGCCGGGAAAGCGGCTGTGCCGTCAATAAAGGGTTTAACAAAGCTTAAACTGCTACTAAAAGCGGTAAACCTGCTTTTAGCATTGAAAATAATTGGCAGAAAAACGCCACCTAAAAAGCCTGAAGACCGTGAACTCATGGTTAGACTTATGCTGTACCTTTTGCCGCTTGGCATAAGTCAGCTTAATAAAGCAGGCCATCCTGAAATTTCACAATTTTGTAAAAAAAGTCCCGATAGAACATTCGCATGGTCGGTTACCGGTACTGATATTGCATCATATTTGAGAGTTAAAGCTGGAAATTCAAAATCAGGAAGAGGAAAGTATACTCGTTCCAAGCCATTTGTTGAGTTCAAGTTTGACAGTATTGATGGTGCATTAGGAATTTTACTTCAAACAACCGATATGATAGAAGCTTCTATAAATCGCGTTTTAGTAATAGAAGGCTCTCCGGAATATGGTAAAGAAATGGGATCGCTTATGAATATTGTTGGACAGCTTGCAACATAACATTTAAACAGAGGTTTTTGCTTATATATTAGCTCTGCTAAGAGAGTTATGCGGTGTAATGTAATTGATAATGTGATGCAAAAAAGTCATTATATGTAGAGTGGTAATAAATGACAAACAAAAAAATGTGGCAGGGGGTACACAATGAAAGTAAAATCATTAAGCCATGTTGGTATAACAGTATCTAACTTTGAAAAAGCGGTCAAATGGTACTGGGATATATTTAAATTTCCGCTTGTAGCCGAAGAAATCATGGATGAAAAGCAAGTTGAAGCACTGCACAGCCTGTATGGATTAAAAAATACAAGGATTCGTCTGGGGTTTTTGCGGGTACCCGGTGGCGGAGTACTTGAGATATTTGAATTTACTCCAAGCCTGCCTGCGGATAAAGTATGCTGGAACAGGATTGGATTAACGCATATAACCCTTGATGTGGGGAATGTAAAAAAATGGTATAATAAATTAAAGGATAAGGGTGTAACATTTTTGTGCCAGCCCCAGAAAACAGGTTCTAACGAATGGGTGTTTATGCAGGATTTTGATGGCAATCTTATTGAGCTCATTGATTTAAAATTCAACTACATTGCTCTGAGATACCTTGGAGGAATTGTAGCACCGCTTTTACGAAAATTGCAGTTTGGGAAGTATTATAAATAAAATTTTATGGAAGTTTGACTTTTTTAATAGTGATAATATCTTTATTGTAGTTAATTTCTCTTTCAGTAAAATCACATTTGCCAGTTGTACCTTGTGCAAAGGATGCGTTGTCATATTTCTCAATATGGTTTTCAAATAATTCTTCATGCCACTGTTTTGTATTCATTTTTCCCTTATTAAGTAGTTAACTATATTATTGGGATTTTTTTTATTATATGTCACACAACGTTTGCGATATATACAAGATGTGAATCAAAGCGACGCTTAAGTGCAAATAAGGCAAAACCCAGGCCAACACACTGATCCAGGTGTATATGATAATCAACTCAAAAAATACTGCAACAACTTTTTGAATCTGCCATCCAATAGTAAGGTACAATCATATAGTTTATAAAGATAGGTAATATATTTATAAAGCATAATAATTGTCATAAATAGTATTAAAGTTTAAAATTTTTCTTGATTAAAATTCTTCTTTGTGTATAATGGTACAAATAAACACATATATAATAAATGTCATATTTAATATCGTCATACAAAAATAGTATGGGGTGAATACTATGGAGCAAATAAATACTTCAAAAAAGCTTTTTTGTGGCATTGATGCTGGCTCCACAACGCTGTCTATAACATTGCTTGATGAACAAAAAGCTATCATTGATAGCCTGTATACCTATCATTACGGTAAAGTCAAAGAAACTATTGAAAACTATTTTACAGCAAAACAAATCACAACAACTGAGGGAATTGCTATTACATCATCAACCCCACAGGTGCTTGATGCAAACGTTGTTAATACGCAGGTGGCGTATGTGTATGCTGCAAAAGAGTTTATGCCACTTATACGAACGCTCATTATAATAGGCGGTGAAAAATTTGGTGTCATTGAATTTGACGAGCAGGGTAACTATCTGCACTATAAAGGCAATACTAGCTGTGCAGCAGGTACAGGTGGCTTTTTAGACCAGCAGGCACGCAGGTTAGAGCTATCGGGTTCACAGCAGCTTTCAGAACTTGCATTAAGAAATCATGGTGATATTCCAAAGATTGCATCGCGTTGTGCAGTCTTTGCCAAGACCGACATTATCCATGTACAGCAGGAAGGATACGATATTCACGAAATTGCCGATGGATTATGTTATGGTCTTGCACGAAACATTGCTGACACACTGTTTGCAGGCACCATACCGGCAGAACCGGTAGCTATTGTTGGCGGCGTGTCGTTAAATGGTGCAGTTATTAAACACCTGCAGTCCATTTTAAACACCAAAATTCTGGTACCGGAGCTATCGCACCTGTATGGAAGCCTTGGAGCTGCACTGTGGAGTATAGCCACGCACACTGCTAATGGTAGCATACAATTTGAAAACAGTGCTACAAAAAAAGAATACCACTATGCACCGCTGCAGATTGTGAAAAGTCAATATCCTGATTTTGCAGGATTTGGGTCATATATATTTCATTCAAAGCACGACGTTGAGGTGGATATATACGAGACGTTTGTACAAACGCTGGAAGCGTTCATTGGCATTGATATTGGTTCAACAAGTACAAAGATGGCGGTAACCGATAGTAACGGGAATATACTTGCTGGTTTGTATACACGTACTGCTGGCAAACCGTTTGAAGCGGTACAATCCCTGTTTGAAGCTATTGATGACTATGCGCACAAGAACAATATACGCCTTGTGATTAAAGGTGCTGCAACAACAGGTTCAGGCCGAAAGTTTATAGGTACGCTCATTGGTGCAGATATCATTTTAGATGAGATTTCAGCACATGCAAAGGCTGCGTATGCCCTCAATCCTGATGTTGATACAATTATTGAGATTGGTGGTCAGGATTCTAAGTTTACGATGCTTAACAATGGTAATGTGGTGTTTTCGCAGATGAACAATGTATGTGCTGCAGGTACGGGTAGTTTCATTGAGGAGCAGGCATATAAACTCAACTGCGCACTCTCTGAGTATGCTGACAGAGCATTGGGAAAGCAATCGCCAGTAGCAAGCGACCGTTGCACCGTGTTTATGGAGCGGGATATTAACTACCTTATGAGCAAAGGCTATTCAACCGATGAGCTTCTGGCAACAGTTTTGCATTCAGTTGTGGAAAACTATCTGTCAAAGGTTTCAGGTGAGGCAAAGATTGGTAACTGCATATGCTTTCAGGGAGCTACTGCCAAAAACAAAGCACTGGTTGCAGCTTTTGAGCAGCGCTTAAAAAAGCCCATATTTGTTTCAAAATTTTGCCATTTAACCGGAGCTTTAGGATGTGCGCTTGAATTGCGGGAACAGGGAATAACAAAAACAAAATTCAGAGGTATTGACCTGTATAAAAAAGAAATTCCCATTCAAACTGAAATATGTAATCTTTGCAATAATCACTGTAAACTTAAAGTTGCAAATATTAATGGTGAAATTGTTGCCTTTGGATTTTTGTGTGGAAGAGATTACCACAACAAAAAGTTTGTAAACAAAACAAAAGGCATTTTTGATTTTACTAAAGAACGAAAAAAAATCATACCATTAAAAACCAACACTACTGCAACCGTGGGAATTCCTGCAGCATTACATTTAGTAGATGAGCTTGATCTGTGGGTTGACTTCTTTAAAAAATTAAATATTTCCGTTACCACAAGCCTTGATTATAATAATCCGGTTACAACTGGTAAGCGTCTTGCACAGGCTGAATTCTGTGCACCAATGGCTGCGTTCCATGGACATATTTCATATATTGCATCGCAATGTACGTATATATTTGCGCCTTTCTATCTTGAAAAAGATGCGCCGTCGGGTGCACGTCGTCAGTATTGTTATTATACTCAGTTTGCACCAGCATTGGGTTCTCTTTTGCCAGGGGTTTCTGCAAAGTTACTATCACCCATACTTAATTATGAAATACAACCGCTGAAAAGCCGCCTTGAACTGTATAAGGCAGTTAAAGCCATAAAACCTGTTAGCTATTTAGAGGTGATGCTTGCATTTGAAGATGCATTGAAAGAACACAAAAAACGAAAGATGCAGTTGCAGGATATTGGCAAAACGTTTTTACAGTCACATAATGGCATGACAGTGGTGCTGTTAGGAAGACCATATAATGTTTTACCGCAATCAATGAATAAATCAATACCATCTATATTTGTTAATTGCGGTGTTCCTGTACTGTATCAGGATATGATTTCGTATGAACCGCAAGACTGTGAAGAGATAGCTGAACTGCTGCAGGCTTTTCACTGGAACTATGCTGCAAAGATTATTGAAGTTGCACATGTTGTTTCAAAAAAGGAAGGTTTGTATCCGGTGCTTGTAACATCGTTTAAGTGCGCGCCCGATTCATTTGTTATGGAATACTTTAAGCGCATCATGGACAGGGCAGGAAAGCCATATCTTGTTTTACAGCTTGATGAGCATGATTCTACCGTTGGCTATGAAACGCGCATAGAGGCTGCAATCAGATCATTTGCCAATCACTATCGTGGAAATGTAAAAGCTACAGAAAATACTACAGTTGTACCTGCTATAACGAAAGAATCGCTTAAGGGAAAAACACTGGTGCTTCCTAACTGGGATGTAATGGCTGCACGATTACTGCGTGCCAATTTACAGCGCGAAGGCATTGATGCGCACATCCTGTATGAAGATGAAGCGCTTATTGCAAAAGGAACACGCACAAACACCGGACAGTGCATTCCTTTAAATATTATCGCTCATGAGTTTATTGAGTATGTACAAAACAATTCATTGAATCCTGCCCAAACCATATTATGGATGGCTGATTCCGAAATTTCCTGTAACATCAGGATGTATCCATATTTTATAAAGAGCATTTTTGACAATTACGGTAACGGATTTGAGCATACAAAAGTATTTGTTGGCGATATTACATTCAAAGAGGTTTCAGTAAAAGCTGCTATTTACAGCTATTTTGCATTTATGTTTAGCGGTTTACTAAGGCGGGTAGGGTGCCATTACCGCCCGTATGAGTGCATCAAAGGCTCTGTTGACAATGCAATTGAAGCTACAATGCAAGATTTTGAAAAAGCGTTCAGAGATGAAATGGAATGGTCGGATGCATTGGAAAACATGGTTATGCGGTTTAAAGACATAAAAGTAAAGCACACACAAAAACCAAAGGTTGCCATTTTTGGTGACTTATATGTTCGTGATAATGATGTAATGAATCAAAATGTAATACGCTACATTGAAAGCCACGGCGGCCATGTAATTACAACCCCATATAACTACTATGCTAAAATGATAGCTGATCCATACTTTAAAAAGTGGTTCAGGGAAGGGAAATATGGGGCGATAGTTACCGGTAAAACGTTGCTGGTGGCAGTTGAACTTATGGAAAAACGTTACTATAGCTTCTTTGAGGAATTGCTGCAGGAACCAAATCCAGTATACCAGATTGATTTTGAAAAGGTGTTGGCACAATTTGGCGTAACAATGCAACATACCGGTGAATCATTTGATAATCTTATTAAGATATTTGCATTGCTGCAGCATTACCCTGACATTAAACTGTTTGTGCAACTAAGCCCTGCGTTCTGCTGTCCATCGCTTGTAACTGAAGCAATGGCACAAAAGATCTATGAGGTAACCGGTGTTCCGGTAGTAAGCATTACCTATGATGGGACAGGCAGCTTTAAAAATGATGCACTGGTGCCATATCTGACTTTACTTGCCAATACTGCAAAAAAAGAAGAGGCACAAAGAAAGCTTTCGTAAACAATAACTGTAACAGCGTATTAGATTTATATACCAATAATATTGTTTATACTATATTTCGTTAGTAAAAAAATTATTAGTGGCAAATGTGCCACTAATAATATGAAAAAATATAAAAATATTAAGTGAATTGATTTATCCTTTTTGTTCTTCTGTATTTGTGCGTTTTGTAAAGAACAATCCAATTAATATGGCTAATGATGTGTGTAATGCAACCAATGTGTATCCTGTTGGCAAATCAAATGTATATGATATGAAAATTGAAATCACATTAATAAAAATCCCAATAATCCATGCTAATGCAAGATGATGCTTTTGCGCTAATGCAAGAGCAATCATTGCTGGTGATAAAAGCAGTGCAAAGACAATTAAAACACCTGCAAGTTTCACTGAGCTTGTTACTGTAAGGGCAAATAATGCAAAAAATAGAATATCCTTAAAGCGTGTGGATGCAGCACGGTGTAAAAAATACAACGTTATTCCAATAGCGGAGTACAATAGTGCTGTTTCAATTATTTTTGGTAAAGAAGTAAATAAAATGTCAGAAGCTAAAAGCTTATAGAATTCTTCCATGCCGTGATACGATTTGCTTAAAACAATGTATACTGCGGACAGCGAAAAGGCATAGAGCAGCCCTATTATTGCTTCCGGATAAAGTGAACGCTTTGCTGCGTATGAAACTAAAAGTGCGGCCAATATTGCCATTACCAGCGATAACGGGTAAATATATGCACCTTCAAATACAAGAATTGAGATGGCAGCGCCTAAGGCTGCCATCTGTCCTATTGCAAGGTCGGTAAATATTATCCCTCGTTTTATAATTTGAATGCCAAAATAAGAATGAATCCCAACTAGCACAACTGATACAAGAAAAGCAGAAAAAAGTATATCAATCATTGTGTTAACCTCCGCACTAAAGCATCAAAGAGTGCAAAAATGTCTTGTGCATCTGCGGTGGCATTGACATCATGTGGTAGGATGATTAAAGGTACCCCATATTTTTTGGAAAGATAATGTGCTGCATCATCAGAATGATAAACATCCTGGAGTATGAATGACACTTTTTTTTGTGCAAACAAGGATTCAATGGATTTGATATGTTTTGATGTTGGCGGTATTCCCGGTATGGGTTCAATGGTTGCAATGCAATATAAACTGTACCGTTGGAAAAAATAGTCATATAATTTATGGTATTCAATAACGGCTTTGCCGCTTAAAGGTTTTAATACTGTATCCCAATGTGAAAGTTTTTCTTTCCATTTTTCAAGAAATACAGTATAATTTTGCGTATATAATGGGGTGTTTTGGGGATCCACTGCAGTCAGACGCTCATATATTGCTTTTGCAAGCAGAGGAATATTGTATGGATCAAGACAAAAATGCGGGTTACCCTCTGGATGTATATCTCCCTGCGCTCGTGATACCGCCTGCGGTACTTGAATCTTTGTAACAAACTGGGATAAATCCAAGAATCCAGATTCTCCAGTTTGAATACGTGGATTGTTTGCCTGTCGTAATAGTGGAGGCAACCATCCTATTTCAAGCTGTGCTCCATTTATTATTAAAAGGTCTGCTTTCCTTATTTTTGCAATATACGATGGTTTTGGCACAATGAAATGGGGATCAAATTGTGCAGGTGCCAGCGCAGTTATTGTAGCACTGTTACCGGTAATCTGTTGTGTGATACTGGCAATGTAGCTGTATGTGGTAACAATTGTAAGTTTTTTTGCAAAAACATTAACAGGAATAAGCAAAGCGATAGTTACTGATAAAGAAACAAATACTTTAAAAAAAGATGAATGTAATTTCATAAATTGTACTCCTTCATACATTAAAATTGTACATTATCATATTAAAAGCTATGTGCTCCATGTGCACCGATGGATAAATTGCACTGGAAGATTATCTGATGATTTATTTTATTGGCAGATCCTTCGTACAGGGATGGATCATAGCTGTACTGCAATCTGAATCGGGAAAATTCAGTGGGACTATATTCTGCCATAACGGTATATCGCGGTAAATTTTCTTTTGCTTCTTCAGAATTATCCCCAAGATCATTTTTTGCCAACAGGTCATATCGCAATCCAATTCGTGTTAATTTGCCTGTTCGTACAATTAACTGTGTATATAATCCGGATTGTTTTGCTATGAGTTCATCTTTTATGGTGTTTGTACCATCGTATTCATACATATCACCTTTTTTGTATCGGTACAGATATTCTGACTGTACGGCAATATATTGATAGGAAGTAATGTCATACCGGAGGGTAATATCTCCTCCTGTTATCAATGTTTTGCCGTAAAATGCATGTCCACCGGATTGATCAATACCATGATTAATCCTGGATGTGCCGTACATACCAGAAGCACCAAACAGCAGTGTGAAATTGCCTGCATCAAAAGATGTCTTTGCAAATGCAGTGTAAAGGCTTGGGTATTGTGCATCATCAATTTCATTAAAAGAACAAGAACCTGGATAAAATGCAAATCCTTCGGTACCGTAGCTTGCTTCATTTTCACCTTTGAGTATTTCAGCTCCAATGAGTAAATAAAAAGGGAGAACGGGCAGCCAGCTTAACTGAGCACCAATTTCATTTAACTGTGAACCAAAGAATGATTGATACACAAGCGGTAAATCAGCAAAATCCCAGTAATGAGCATGGCGATCATTAATGCGCCCAATACTGCTTAAAAATTTACCACCTTTAATTTTAAATCCCAATGGTAATTGTTGTGAGGTAAAATATGCTTCTTCAATTTCAGCGCCTTCCAATCCTGCATGCAATACGGCAAACATATCAAAATATGGATCTACTGGTGCATAAAAAGAGATTTCAGCATAGTTTAAATTAAAACCATTATGTTGATTTAAATCATGCTCATGATGATCAGATTCTTCATCATGAACATGAATAAATCCAGGCCGTTCATATTCATTAACATCTTTTTGTGAATTGTACACATATGATGTATCTACTATCACTGCAATATCAGGAACAAACTTTGATTGTGAAAATGGATCAGATATATTTTGATTTTCCTGTGCAACAGTTATTGAAGAAAAAACTATTGCCAGTAAAAAACTTATAATCAATGTTGATACGTTTTGCATATTACGCTCCTCATTTGATGTAGTTTAGAATAGGATATAATAAAACATCACATCTCCAATAGTTAAATGTAGTAACCATTAACTATGCGCGTACGTGAATGTTACCGTATATCAAATACTTAAAAAATTTGAACATGATATTGCACATTTTAAAAATTTGAACTTCTTTTAAAATGAGCTTACCATTGGTAACATAACACGCTAACAATTTTCTTAAAAATATACGATGAACAATAAATGTAATAAGCTGTACTGTTATGATTTTATAGGGGGTGCACGCCACGTAATATCGTACAGTAGTGGGGCATTATAGTAGTGATAAAAAAGTTTATGATAATATTGAATGTTAAAGATTGCATGTAATGTAATTGGAATTTCTATATCTGCACAATCGCTTAACTGGTAATGACATACAGGGCAATTATTCTGAAACGAAGTATGAGAATGTGTGATTTCTATAATAGATCCATAGCACAGTGTAAGTGCAATAAGGAACGAAAATAGAGCCGAAAAAATTTTATTATGAAATTTCATACATTAAAAATACAAACATGCGTAATGATTGTCAATAAAATAATTCTTATTTTTAAAGGATTCCTCTTTGTTTGGCCATCTGCATCATCTGTTCACCGCTTGTTTTAGGCGGTATCTTCTTTTCTTCTTTTGGTATTAGTTTTATTGCATCATTAGTGCATGCCATGACACAAAGGCCGCATCCAATACAGCGATCTAAATTAACATGGGCTATGTCGGTAATCTCAATTGCGTCCATCTGGCACATATCAACACAGGTACCGCATGCTGTGCAGTTATCATTAGTTTGTGCATAATAATTTGAAAAAACCATCTCAGCAGGTTTTGGAAATCGCTTTATAGATAGAAGCACTGCGCAACAGTCACCACAACAGCTGCACATACCGGCAGGGTTTTGTGCTGTTCCGGGCTGGGTTACCATCCCATGCTTTTGTGCGTTTTTAACAATAGCTATCGCTTCATCTGAACTTATTTTCCTTCCAAGATTATTATCTATATAATATTCAGCCATGGATCCAAACATAAGGCATGTTTCCAGTGGCTTATCACAGCCTTTGCCAACAATCTTTTTTTCTTTACGGCATATACAATCGGCAACAGCTATAACGGGGGCCTGCTTAATGATTGCAACAGCATCTTCAAAAGGTGCAACAGTGCTTTTATACTCAATAGATTCATTGACTGGAATAGGGCGTAAAAACATGTTGGTGCTTTTAGCTACAGATTTTGATAAGCCTTCCTCATAATATTGTTCCAATAGCATAGCAAGATCTTTACTTAACCGCTTAACCTGAAATTCAAAAATTCCATGAATAAAGGGGATTGCTCCATACTTTGCAATATCATCTTTTGCCTTTTTGAATAGTAAACCGCGTTTTACCATATCTTCAAGATGCATTTGCAGTTCATTTACATTTTTTCCAATTCGTACAGCAATGGTTTCAGCAGTTTCAAGCATTGGCGATAGCTCCAAAAAGAGCTTTGCATCCTCTTCGGAAAACAGTTTTTTTAATATGGTTATTTCAATTTTAGATTTGGTTTCGGGAAAACCTAATGAATACATATTCAGTCTCTTTTGTAACGCAGAGTAAATATTTTCCATGATTATACCTCTCGTAAAAAATCCAGTATTACGTTCAAAAAAAATTCGATTGAAAAGTGTATCAATACCGACAAGCAAAATAACGCTGTTATGTTCGTCAAATCAATTTTAATGTATTTATATAAAAAATTGTAACATGTTTTGCGTAGTGGTGGTTATATGATTAGAATGATTGTAATGGCAAACAGATATATTCGTCGCTGTTTTGATGCAGGATTTTTACATACAGCAAGAAGCTATTACCCAATATTTTTGCTTATTCAGCTTTTGCTGAATGGTGTAAAATACAAAAACATTAACAGGCAAGTAGAATTGTATCTTAGTCTGTCATTATCTGTTATTCTTATGAAACAATCCTCTGCCATGACCTTTTCCATGATGCCTGCCCCTGCCGGATCCTCTTCCCTGCCCAAATCCACGCATTCCCGTACCTTGCAACGGGAAATGATTTGCTGATGCGTTGCTATTATAAGCATTATTTTGAGGTGGCTGCATATGGTCATCGGTACTCTGTTGTTTCCATGATTGCAATGGTGAAAAAGCAAGAGCATTCACCGGGCATTCTTCTATACATATTCCACAGCCGCTGCACATAGCGTTGTTAATTTCAGCTTTTTTGCTTATTGGATTCACCTGTATTGCTGAATTAGGGCATACACGCTGACAACGTTTGCATCCTGTGCATCGTGCTGTATCAACTTTAATCATTATTTTACCCCTTTTCTGGATATTAAAAAATTGTTAGTGCAGGCTTACCGCTGATATCTCGATATAACTCGCATTCGGTTGATACCAAACCAGTAAGCCTTTGATCGCTGGCTCTGAGCTTTTTAAAGTCAGCTGTATGTATAAAATCCAGGAGAAGCTGATATTGCTCCTCAAGACGCACATCACTTATGTCTGAATTAATTAACTCATCCTGAACCTCTTTTAATTTTTCTTTTGCAGCAGTTTCAATACAATGCCCGTTAAGATGCAGTTTAATGGTCACAGACATTAGCTCCCATTTTAAGTTTTCCTGCAGTATAGTCTTTAACAATAGCATCCGGATCATCTCCCATTATGCCAGTGATAACCTGGACATCGTTTTGTTCAAAAAGTTCTCTTGCACGAGTACCCATTCCACCAGCCAAAATGCAGCTTGCACCCTTTTCCGATAAAAAACGTGGTAACAGCCCTGGCTGATGCGGAGGTGCAGGTATCTCTTCTTTGTGTATAACTTTTTTTGACGTTTCGTCTACATCATACAGTACAAATTTATCGCAATGTCCAAAATGGGGTGAGAAAATATTGTCTTCGGTTACTGGTATTGCAATTCTCATGTTAAGCCTCCGTTGAGTTAATTATTTGTAATAATTCGGTAATGATTGTTTCAAAATGTTTTTGGGATGCTGTAGCATTGACAGTAGCTGATTGTGCAAAAGGTCTTCCTGCATCACTATTCTCAACAATTAGTGGATCCAGCGGAAGAGTTCCTAAAAACGGTACATTCATTTCAGTTGCTATCTCACTGCCCCCACCTTTTCTGAATATAAACGTTTCCTTACCACAGTGAGGACATGCAAATCCGCTCATGTTTTCAACAACACCCAAAACCGGTATGTTAAGTTTATGGCAGAATGTTATGGATTTTTTGACATCGACAGTTGAAACATTCTGTGGAGTTGTAACAATAACTGCACCAGTTGGATTTTTTACTAATTGTGCAACTGAAAGCGGCTCATCCCCGGTTCCGGGAGGGGAATCTATGACAAGATAGTCAAGTTCCCCCCATTCAACATCAGATAAAAATTGTTTGATAAGATTATATTTTAATGGTCCACGCCATATTACAGCTTCTTTATTATCTGGCAGCATAAATCCTACCGATATGACTTTTAAATAGTCGTTGTATTGGACGGGAACTATGGTGTTATTAGCTGTTGCCTGCAATGGTGCTTTTTCAAGTCCAAGCAGGGTAGGTATACTTGGACCATGGATATCAATATCTAATAATCCAGTTTTAAATTTTCGTGACGCTAACGCAACGGCTAAATTAGCAGCAACGGTACTTTTACCAACGCCGCCTTTCCCTGATAATACCAGAATAGAATGCTTAATCTTATTAAGATTTTCATTAAGACGAAGTTCTTCATTAATTTCATTTACCTGCTTGTTATCCATACCAGGTTTTATACTGTTAGCTTTTGAATTTTGCGATTTATTAAACATATTGCCTCCATCTATTATTCATTGATTATCTTCTTATAAGGCCAGCAAATAACACCACCATCAAGAAATTTTCCATGTGCAAAACCTGCACCCTCTAATATTCGTTGTGCTTCATAACCACGAAGTGATATTTTACAAAATGCAATTATTTCCTTGTTTTTATTCAGTTTATCTAATGATTCACGTAGTTTGCCAAGAGGTATTAATACCACTCTTGGATCGTCTATCCGTATTTGTTCATATTCCTGAGGTGATCGAACATCTAATAAAATAAAATCTTCATTGTTATCAATCTTTGATTTAACTTCAATTGGTGATATTGATTTTGTAATGCCATCAATTTTATTCTGAGCTATGTGTGCCGCAACAATGACATTGTCAAGAGCAGGGGAAAATGGTGGAGCATATGCAAGGTCAGAGCTGACAATGTCATCAATTGTTGCACCAGTACAGATTGTATTTGCAATGACATCAATGCGTTTTGCAACGTCCCCCGGCCCAACTATCTGGGCACCAAGAATGTTTCGTTTTTTCTTATCAACTATCAATTTAATTATAATTAACTTAGCATCGGGATGATAGTGTGCTCTATCGGGTGCCGGATTGAGAATTGTTATAAAGTCGTATCCTCCGTCTTTTGCTTGCTTTTCGGTAAGTCCTGTTCGGGCAATGTTCATATTAAAAACTTTGCATATAGCAGTTCCAAGCACACCTTTGAATATAGACTTTCTTCCACATATGTTATCGGCAATAACTCTTCCGTGTTTATTAGCAGTTGAACCCATTGGGGCAAAGATAGGTTTCCCATTAATTACATTCTTATTTTCAACACAATCGCCACCTGCATAAATATCAGTGTCAGATGTCTGAAGAAGTTCATTTACAGCTATTGCCCCTGTAGGCCCTATTGTAAGCCCGGCTTCTTTTGCTAATTTAACATTTGGCTTTGTACCAATAGCTATAAGAACAAGATCCGCGGGTATTTGCGTATTTTGCGTTGTAACACTTTTTACGTTACCCTGATCATCTCCGTTAATAGAAACTACAGAATCGTTTAATATAAGATTAACCCCATTAGCTTGTAATTCATTATGGACATGATATGCAATCTCTGTATCAAGTAATGCTGGTAAAACTCTATCCATTTTTTCTATAAGGGTAACTTTCATTCCCTGTCGTACAAATGATTCTGTTACTTCAATTCCAATTAGTCCACCACCAATAATAACAGCATGCTTGCCTTTCAAATACATTTCCTGATCACGAATTTTACGTGCATCTTCAACAGTTGACAAAAAATTAACTCCTTTTAAATCAATACCTTTGATCGGTGGTATGACAGGTTCTCCTCCGGTTGCCAGTACCAGTTTGTCATATTTGAGCTCAAAAGATTTTCCCGTTGAGATTTCAACCGCTTTAACTGTTTTGTTTTTTCGGTCAATTGATTCTGCTAATGTCTTATTATATACAGTGATATCTTTAACCATTTTAAAATAATGGGTATCTCTAACAACACCAGTTGATGTACACATTAGCTCCTTATAATCGTGAATCTGGCCGGAAATATAAAAAGGAAGACCACAACCAGCGTATGATAGCAGTTCACCTTTTTCTATAATTGTAACCTGTGCTTCAGGATTTAGCCGTTTGATTCTTGCTGCAGCTTTTGGTCCACATGCAACTCCACCAATCACGACAACCTGTAAATTTTTTTCTTCCATAGGAAAGCTCCTTTCAGTAAAGTAGTATATTTGTTATATTAATTTATTCTCAATTTTAGTCCATAGAGATTGTATGGCTTTTGATGCTTTGCCATTAGAAAATTCCACAATGGTTTTCCCTGCTATTTGAGCTTTAACAAAATCGGTATCAAGTGGAATTGTGCCAATAACTTCAACTCCATGTGCATCGCATAAGGAATGAATGGCCTGAGTGTTGGATTCCGATATGTTATATTTATTTATACATACCGATGCGGGTATTTTGAAGTGTTGTGTTACTTCAATTATTCTTTCAAGATCATGCATACCCGAAAGTGTTGGTTCCGTAACAATAAGTACATGGGTGGTTCCGGTTATAGATGCAATCACAGGACAACCAATGCCGGGAGGTCCGTCAATAATAATCAGATTATAGCCTTCAGCCTGGGCAATGTTCACTGCTCTCTGACGCAGTTCATCAACAAGCTTTCCCGAATTACTCTCGGCTATACCCATCCTGGCAAATAAAAAGGGTTGCGAATCAGCTCTGGCAATGGCTATATTTCCCGAAACATGATCTACCATATCAATTGCCCCATAAGGGCACATCATAGCACATACTGCACATCCTTCACATAAAAGAGGATCAACGACATAAAAATCTTTAATAGCATGGAAGCGACAATAAACAACGCAATCTCCACATCCGCGACATCTATCCTGCGAAATAACAGCTTTTTTTTGGCTAACAAATGGTATTTCCTCTATTATTTCAGGGTGCATAACAATATGGAGATTGGCAGCATCGACATCACAATCAACAAGCACTCTTTTTTGTGATAATTTTGCAAAGGACGCAGATATACTTGTTTTACCGGTACCGCCTTTACCACTTACTATTGAAAGTTGTTTTATTTTTCCGTTCATTGTTTTACGGTTTCCTCAATAAAGCGTTGTATAGCTTCAAATTGTTTTGCATAAGTAGATAGCATAAAATCAATGCATGTTCCTTCTGCACACGCTTTTGCCACATTAATGTCATGCGGGATGGTTGCCAATAGTGGTATATTTTGTTTTTCAATAAAAGAGAAAAGTGGTGCATACTTTTCTACCATATTGTTAACAATAATACCGCAGGGAATCGATAAAGATTTTGCAACATCATAGACCAGTACCGCATCATGAAAACCAAAAGGTGTTGGTTCTACTACAAGCAAAACCAGGTCACTTCCCTCCAGCGAGTGAATAACAGGACATGAAGAACCAGGAGGAGAATCAATAATACGAACTTTAGCATTGAGATGCTCTTTTTTTACCTCATCTATAAGTGGTGTTGCAATATGTTCACCAACATCCATAATCCCGCCTGCATAGTATAGATTATTTTTATGCCCACTTTCTACTTTCCCAATGATACGTGGTACTTCTTTTATGGCATGCTCAGGACATGCAAGGTAGCAACCACCGCATGAATGGCATAATTCGGGCAAAACTAAGGGTTTGCCTTTGATTAGCACAATAGCGTTATACTGACAGGCACGTTCACATTTTCCACATCCAGTACATTTATCATTATCTACCTGTGGAATGAATACTTCAACATTATATGTATGTGTAACAGGAATCTTTAAAAATAAATTTGAATCGGGTTCTTCAACGTCACAATCAAGCAACACTGTTGGATGGTTTAATGAATACCAATACGCCAGCGTTGTTGACACGGTTGTTTTACCAGTTCCACCCTTACCGCTTGCAATTGCTATCTTCATCAATAATCTCCACAGTATTAAAACTCAAATGATGCCCCACATGAAGCCAGCACAAATGAATCTTTAAATTCCTGCTGCATCATGCATGCAACTCTAAAGCCAGTACAGTGAGAAGTACCTATTTTTTTTACATTAAATTGCTTAAGTGTTTGAATAGCCTTTCTAATGTACTCCTGCGGTGCACTTTCCAGGTGAGTACCTCCAATCACTGCAAAAAATTCCTTATATCCTGTCTGTTCTGAAATATCATGAAGTATTTCAACAATACCAGCGTGTGCGCATCCAAGAAGTATAACAGGCCCCGAGTCGGTATCTATGACAAGCGAGCAATCATCATTAAAAGTATCATCGTGAATTGTGCCATCTGCATTTTTAACTTTTAACCGTTCATCAAAACCCTGCCATCCCTGAGGGCGGTTAATTTCGGCGATAGCTCGTATGGATGGTGTTATGGTCGTTAAACCGGAAATGGTTTTAAAAACAGCACCGTTTTTTTCGTATTCTTCTTTAGTAGCTCTGATGCCTATAGGAGCTTCGAATGTTTGTTCTCCTAAGGGGATGACTGCTATTTTGTTTGTAAAAATATCAGGGTGAGCATATACATTTACAGATTTTCCAATTGACTGCAGTACCTGCATAAGGCCACCCGTATGATCATAATGCCCATGACTGAGAATAATTTGATGTATGGTTGTAATGTCTTTTCCCAATGTTTTCAAATTATGAAGAATGCCAAGTCCCTGACCAGTGTCAAACAGTGTTGTATCATCTGCTTCAATTAACACTGCTAAACCATGTTCTCCAATAAGAGGAAAAGGCGTATTAATACTATTTTCACATACAATTGTTATTTTTGTCTTCATGTTTTCTCCAGATATGAAGTACCAGGTGGGCATCAGTACGTGATACCCACCTCACTTTTACTCATTATTCTCCAGTTCAGCCAGTCGCTTATTAACGTCTTCAATGGTTTTGGTAAGAAAATCAACCTGTTGTTTCAAAAACGATTTCTCATCTTCCTTTGAAAACTGATAGGGAAGCGGACTATAACCTGAACGCATCCATCCCGGCATTCCTGTTGCGTAAAACCAATGCCTGAAACCACGTCCTCTGCCACCAAATCCTCTGCCAAATCCAAATGCACCAAATCTTCCAACAGGATTGGCATAACCCGGGACGCTATATCCTGCGCAATATCCCGCGCCTCTCCCTGTCATGGGACCCTGACCTAACGGACCTGTTCTATCACCCCACGGCATAGTAATACCTCCTTTTATACAAAAATTTACACTGCATACATGCTATGAGAAAGTTCATAATTAAAAAATAAACATTACAAACTTCCTCATTTTAAAGTACAAATACAAAAACATTTCATTATTACCCAAACATCATCACTTTTTTTAAAATCGTCATCCGTTCATGGTATAACCTTTCAGCCAGACGAAGATGCGATGCAAGTCTGGTGTACTGGTCAATGATATGAGTATCAACCTGAGAACAGGATAAACTATCGATGATGTCAGCACATTCGCTGGCAAGTCGTTCTATCTTTTCCTCAATCATTGAAATCTTTTCATTATCAGATTCTGATAACCCTTCAAATTTAAAAGAAGCAACGGGATGTTTTCTAATTTCCTGTTCAAATTTCTCTAATCGTTTGTGCATGGTTTCAATTTCTGAATATAACTTCTCTCTTCCCATTGTTTTTGCTTCCTGTAAGCAATGTAAATTTTTTTCATGTAGGTTTTTTATACATTGCAGTATCCTTTCGCGCATAATCCTATCGGTTTCTTCCACATTATGGGTATATCCTCCAAAATTAGCGTGTATTGTTGATTGTGCCATACGGCTCACCTCCTTACATTGAAATATGATGAATGATTAGGATTTTCACCAATGTCCCTCTACTGTAGCATCAGATACTTTTTGCAATTTGTTTGATTTAAAATCTTCAATAGCTGTTTTAACAGCTGTCACATTGCAAAGATACATATCTATACCCGAAGCCTTTAACAGTGAATATGATTTAGGTCCCACATTGCCGGTAATAAGTACCTGAGCACCTGAATCAATCAAATTCTTTGCAGCCTGTATGCCTGCACCCTGAGCTGATTGTACACTTCGAGTATTAGAAACCCATTCATGATTTCCCGTTTCAGTATCATAAATAATAAACCCTTTAGCTCTGCCAAATCTAACATCAACCTGGGAGTCCAGATCATTATTTTGTGCTGGTATTGCTATTTTCATTCATATTCCTCCTTTGCTGAAGTTGCCATCCCCGTCGGTGACGCTTGCATACCGTGGGGGCTGTAGTATCCTGTATGTACCGCCTGCATGTGGCAGGCATTGAGTCGTGCATGTATTGTTCAACTACTTCATCGATAGTTCCTGAAAGCCATGAATAAAGATATAGCTCACGCTCAACAATGAATCGTGCCAGTGCATCACTGATAGCACCGCAAATAATAACAGTAACACCCATTTCCTTCAGACGCTCAATACGTATAAAGGCACTATGCTCATTAATTTTAACAACCGTTCGTTCTATAATAGCATCATCCTCGACTGTCAAAACGACAAACTTTCTGGCCTCATCCAGAAGTGGTGAAATCCTATCCCCAAAAACAGGTAATGCTATAATATCCATCTTCATACTAACTTATATAAGCATAAAACGTGCCAGGTTTGGGTAATCTAAAAAACATTATTATATTAAAAAAAAATAGTTAACAAAATCAGTATTATGAGCGATAGTGACTGTTAAAATAATAAATTTTGGCTGAAAATAAAGCAAAAATTGTCAATATGAAGTCACCTGACGATACATTGTTGCTTAAAATGTTCATGTAAGATATAAAAAGGTTGCATATCAGACGATGATTGAAGAATGAGTACATTTGGATTATAGTAAAAATATTGCAAAATGCAATGATAATGATTTAAAAATATTGCAAAATGCAATGTTTTATGTAAGATTATATTTTTTCATCTTACGCCATAATGTTGTGGTATCAATACCAAGAGCTTCAGCGACGTCCTTTCTGTTTTTATATCGTACTAAAGCCTGGCGTATCATGGCTTTTTCCATTTCTTCTAATGAGAGGGTTGCTACAGAGATAATACCCAAAAGATATGATGGCAGATGCTCAGGTTTTATATAGTAGTCGTGGCATAACACAAATGCATGCTCTATAATATTCTCTAATTCCCTGATATTGCCGGGATAATCATGATTAAGAAGAATATTCATGGCGTCATCCGAAACCCCTTCAATAATTTTGCCTTTGAGGGCATTAAATTTTTTTATAAAATGTTGAATAAGCAGTGGTATGTCTTCTTTCCGCTGGGTCAGGGGTGGTAGCATAATACCAATGACATTTAAGCGGTAATATAAATCATCACGGAAATTGCCCTTTTCAACTTCCTGACGAAGATTTTTGTTGGTGGCACTGATAATCCTGACATCGGCTTGTTGTGGTTTAGTATCACCTAAGGGCTCATATTCCTTAAATTGCAAAAAGCGTAGTAGTTTAACCTGTAGTGATAAGGGTAATTCGCCAATTTCATCCAAAAACAGGGTACCACCCTGGGCTAATGCTGTTTTGCCGGGTTTATCCTTTTTTGCATCGGTAAATGCCCCCGCTTTATATCCAAAAAGTTCAGATTCAAGCAAATTTTCAGGCAATGCTCCGCAGTTAACTACAACAAAAGGTTTGCTATTGCGCCTGCTTAATGAATGAATTGCCCGAGCAATCAGTTCTTTCCCGCTACCGCTTGGTCCTTCTATTAATACAGAGCTATCGCTTACTGCTACATCGGGAAGTATGGAAAAAATCTGTTGCATTTCTTTATTTTTGCTGATGATATCTTCAAACGAGTAGGTTAATTCAATCTTTTTACGCAATGTTTCAATTTCACCAATATCTCTGAATGTTTCAACACCACCAATAATTGCACCATTTTCGTCTTTTAAGAGTGCTGTGCTTATGCTTATTGTAAGTTTTTCACCGGATGTATTAACTATATATACAGTCTTATTTATGATATTTTTGCCGGTTCGCATTGTTTCACGTAAAGCACAGGAATATTCGCAGATATTTGCATGAAAGACCTCAAAGCATAATTTACCTATTGCATCCTCCTTTTTTTCTAAACCCAATATTTTGCAGGCAGCATTGTTCAATGACGTGATTCTGAAATCCATATCAATGGTAAATACACCGTCGGCAATACTGTCTAAAATAATATTTGCTACACAATCTGAGTTCATTATTATTTTACGTTTTCTGCATTAGTCTGATTGTCGTTGTATATATCGGTATCTTCATCAGTATCTCTATTAATATCTCCATCTGTATCTATATCAGTATCAGTGTTATCATCAAGCTGTTTCTTATTTTCTTCATTAGTAACATTATACTCGTTTTTATCAACATTTTCATTTTTGTTTTCTTTTTCTTTTCGTTTTTCAAGTAATTTGGCAAGATAGCTGCTGATTTCGTAGTCATTGACAGTACTGCTATATGAAATAATCACAACTGCTTCATTCATTAAAATAAGATTCATTGGTATATCAATACAATATATAACTAACATAATTTTAAATTTTATCATGATTGTAACCTCAATATATCCTCATTATTAAATCTTTAATTTTCAATAGTATATTCAAAAAACATATTATATAAACAGATTAAAATGCTTATATTTTAAATATATTAACAGAAATATAAAGGAATATCAACAAGAATGTCAAAATATATTTAAAGTGTCTCTATAAAAGATAAACATATATAAAAAGAATAAGAATATGATGTGCATTATTTATTTTGATTATGATATTCTAAAAAAAAGATTGACTCATTTGTATATTAATACTATTATATTATATGTTAACATAAATGTAATTATATACTTTATATGCCAATCTAATTAATTGCATATCATAATAACACAAAGCATTATAAATGGTATGTTCTGGTTTATTTTGATAATAAAAATCCTATGTAAAGTAATATTCTATTACCGGGGGGGTTGCCATGATGAAGTATCCTCTTCTCCTGACAAATTTTATGGAACGTGCTGCAAAGTATTTCCCTAAAAAAGAGATAGTATCAGTTTATCCTGATCAGAAATTTGTGTACAATTATGGTGAATGGTATAAACGATGCTGCCAGCTTGCCCATGCCCTTCATTCTTTAAAAATTAAAAAAGGTGATCGTGTTGCTTCATTTGCATTGAATAACCACCGACATCTGGAACTGTATTTTAGTGTACCGTGCATGGGTGCAGTGCTCCATACCCTCAATGTAAGGCTGTCACATGAACATTTGATTTATATAATAAATCATGCTGAAGATAAAATAATATTTGTTGATGAAGATTTATATTTTCTCCTTGAGCCAGTAAAAGATCAATTAAAAACAGTTAAACACTATGTCATAATGTCGCAATCGGGTAAAATGCCTGAAACAAAATTGTCTCCAGCAGTATTATATGATGACTTAATCAAAGATTTTCCGCAAGGATATGATTTTCCCAAAGACAGAGATGAATATGATCCGGCACTGATATGTTATACGTCAGCTACAACCGGTGACCCTAAGGGTGTTGTCTATTCACATCGTGGACTTGTTCTTCATGCATATGCCGCCGGTGTAACCCTGGGGCTTGGTGAAGGTGATTGTGCAATGCATGTAGTACCTATGTTTCATGCTAATGCATGGGGTGCTCCATTTGGTGCTACCGGCCTGGGTTGCAAGCAGGTTCTACCGGGTAGGCAAATACTTGATATGAAAGCTCTATGTAAAATAATAGCCGATGAAAAAGTAACATTTACCTGTGGTGTTCCTACTATATGGATGATGTTATATCAGTATCTGGAAAGTGGAGGAGAACATGATTTTTCGTCAATCAGGGCTGTTTATTCTGGAGGGTCTGCAATGCCACGATATCTGATGGAAACACTTGCCAATAAATATAATTTTAATATTATTCAGGCTTATGGTATGACCGAAACATCTCCCCTTGCTACAGCTGCTATACCAAAAAGCTATATGAACAATCTGTCCCATAAAGAACTATATGATATCAAAACAACTGCGGGATTACTGGCATTGGGTCTGGAAATGAAAGTGGTTAATCTGGATACAGGTAAAGAAGTAAGGTGGGATGGTAAGGATATGGGTGAGGTTTGTCTTAGAGGTCCCTGGATAGCCAGTGAGTATTATAAAGATCCGGAAAGAAGCAAACAAACATTCAAAGATGGCTGGCTCCATACCGGTGATATTGCCACAATAAATGAGGAAGGGTATATTTCCCTTGTTGATAGAACCAAAGATCTGATCAAAAGTGGAGGAGAATGGATTTCATCCGTTGATCTTGAAAATGAGATTATGGCTCATCCTAAGGTTCTTGAAGCAGCGGTTATTGCAATGCCGCATGAAAAATGGCAAGAAAGACCACTGGCATGCATAGTAGCAAAACCTGAATATACCGATTCAATAACAAAAGAAGACATTATGAAGTTTCTGGAAACAAGGGTTGCAAAATGGTGGTTGCCGGATGAAATTGTATTTTTAAAGGAAATACCTAAAACAAGTGTGGGAAAATTCAACAAAAAGGAATTGAGGAAAACAGTATTGCCTGAGGTACTGAAAAAATAGTAAATAATATTAAAAAGTTTTGAATAACATGCCTATTTCAAATTGGATATTGTACAGATAATCACGCCAGGTAGTGGATTCTATAACGTTGGAAAAATAAAACTGGCCATGAGGACCTGCATAGAAATAAGTAAATCTGTTGAGCGCAAAAGCTAATCTAAGTTGCAGCCCACATCCAAACTGGTTGTAATTTATAAATCTAATACCATTGGTACTGTCATTGTCATTAGACATGGTGTTATAAATAATATGCAAGTAGTTGAGCCCATAGAGTATATCTAACCGTACCTTGTTGCCAAATGATGATATCAGATATAAAGGTATAATAATCGAATGATTTTGGGAAGTTAATTGTGCATCAGGTGTATCACCAAATTCTAAATCACATTCATGAAATGCATAAGAAAGTCCTGAATGTATTCCCAAATGAGAGGTGAACATGTTTTCCAGAAAAATACCTCCTCCTGCCATTATACCAGGTTTCCACTTTACAGTTTTTCCCTCTTCATCACCACTTCTATGCAATACATCATTCATTCCACCGGTAACATTGAATCCAAAAGTATAATTTCCATTACCGGATTGTGCATTAATGGAAGTATAAAGCGAAAAATAAAAAATTAATAATAATGTTAAAAAAAGAAATCTCTTTGCATATAGCTGTATATTGGTAGCTAATATCATTGTTTATTACCATTATTTTGGCATTATACATGTACCGTTAAATTTAGCTCCATTTTCTATATACAGGTCAGGTGTTATAATATCTCCTGACATATTGCTGTGTTCAAATATTTCAATTAATTTTGAAGCTTTAATCTTTCCCTGACATTTTCCACTTATTGAAACAACTGCAGCAGTTATTTCAGCGCTTACATTAGATTCATCACCAATAATCAGAGTGCCATCGGTTTCAACTTTGCCCTGGAAAAATCCTTTTATTTTTAATGAAGATTTAAATTTTAATGTGCCCCTGAATTTTATATCTTCTGCTATTACTGTGCCAATTTTATTTTCATCTTCAATAATTTCTCTTTGCTCCACCATCGTTATTGACTCTCCTGGAAAATAAAATGTATTACTATAAGGTATTATGCTATATTCAAATTCTTAAAAAAGTTTCCTTTAATTTGATGTTATTCTGTAAACTTTGTCAATCCAAATTCCTTGAAATATTAAATTTTTCAAAAAAATCCTTGCATAATTTTTTCAAGAATATTTATTGCAAACATTGCACTTGAAGCTATATGTAACAGTAACTATCGAACATATTGTGACATTGTCTTCAGATTTCTTCTGAAAAACTGGAATATCACGTCAATATTTTTTTTACCATTTAAGTTTAATTTTATAAAGGAGATAGTTAGTATGGAAGAGATATTGCAAAAAGCAAATGAACTTGGTTTGATGATAAAAGGATCTGATATTTATAGGCGCTATGAAGAACTGGTGAAAAAAGTTGAAGCCGATTCTGATGCACGGAAATTACTTGAAGAGTATGTTAAATTGAGCGAAGAGCTATATCAAAAGGAAACAGGTGGCGGTGTTGTTGAAGTGGAAGAAAAGAAAAAATTGCAGGATTTAAGCCAGAAAGTTTCTGAAAATCAGTTGCTCAAGGAATTTATTGCAACACAAACCTATTATGTAAACATGATGATGCAGATTCAAAATACCATAAGCAACCCCAAAGGCGATCCTATTGGGCCATCAAAGATTATAAAACCAGGCCAGAGTGGCAAAATCATCACAGGAAATTTTTAAGTACTCTATACAATTAAAAACATCCCACTATCATGGCAGCGGGATGTTTTTTTATACTTTAATCTATGCCAATTTTTCTACTGCTTCTTTTATCCTCTTAATACCTTCGATGATATTTTTGTCAGATGTTGCAAATGATAATCGTATGTTGTCATCTGATCCAAAAGCAACGCCTGGAACAACTGCTACTTGTGCTTCCTCAAGAAGGTATGATGAAAGTTTTGATGAAAGTGATACATCTTTGTATTTGTCTTTTATTGCTGCAAAACCTGGTAATGAGTAAACACCTTTAACGTTTGGAAACACATAAAATGCTCCATCTGGCATATGACATGTAACACCTTTTATCTGGTTAAGTCCGTTTACAATAATTTGTCTTCTGCGGGTAAATGCTTCCAGCATATCGTGTAGAACACTTTGATCTCCATTCAGAGCTTCTACTGCTGCCCACTGTGCAATTGATGTTGGATTGGATACAGACTGGCTTTGAATCATTTCCACCTGTTTTATTATTGTTTCATTGCCTGCCATATAGCCAATACGCCAGCCAGTCATTGAATATGTTTTTGAAACACCATTAAGGACCATGGTTTTTTGTTTGAGCTCGGGCACAGCATTGACTATATTGCAGAACTTTTTATTATCATAAAGTATAAATTCGTAAATGTCATCGGTTACAATGCATATATCATATTTTTTTAAAACTTCTCCAATTGCTTTGAGTTCATCAAGTGTATACATTGCGCCTGTAGGATTGGAAGGTGAATTTATAAGAATAGCTTTGGTTTTTTTTGTTATATGTTTTTCAAGCATTTCAGGGTTTATTTTAAAATCGGTTGATTCATCAGTATGGATAATTACAGGAACACCATCTGCTAAAAGGACAATGTCGGGATACGATACCCAGTATGGTGCAGGTATAATTACTTCATCGCCGCTGTTAAGCAACACCTGCATGAGATTATAAAATGAATGCTTTCCTCCACAATTAACGGTAACTTCAGATATCGTATAATCAAGATTATTGTCTCTTTTAAATTTTGCCACTATAGCTTTTTTTAATTCAGGAATTCCGCCTGAGGGGGTGTATTTTGTTTTGCCTTCTTCAAGAGCTTTCATTGCAGCATTTTTTATTGATTGCGGTGTGTCAAAATCAGGTTCACCGGAACCAAATCCAATTACATCAATACCCTGTGCTTTAAGCGAATTTGCAAGTGCGGTAACAGCAAGGGTAGGTGATGGCTTAATTTTCTTTAATCGCTGAGCTAACTCCATAAGTTCTCCTTTCATAATAATCATGAATTGTATATAATGGCAAGTCCGCTAAAATGTGGAGAGCCTATAATTTAATACTTGTGTTAGACAGATAAATTTCAATGTAAAGCAAAATGATTGATAATATTTGTCAAGATTAAAATATATCAATTTAAAAAAATATTTAATATAAAGATAGTGTTATTACACTAATAAGCCCAATTAAAACATCTGTACAGACAATAACCAGATAAAATATGAAATACATTTTCTAAGAATAAGGAACAAACATACAGACTGATTGCATTTATGGAAAAATCAATTATCCAGAAATAATCTTTAGTCATTTGTAACATTAATTCATTGTTGTGAGGAATTTTACAGTGATGATTAAAATTCGATATTTTATATTTAAACCATAAAATGTAGTTGCAGAAAATTCAATTGTTTTTATTCTATTGAATGAATATATATACTGTAAATGGCATAGAATTTCGTTTACAACAGGAGGTTGCTGTATGAAAAAGATAACCATTATTGTATCACTTATTCTGTTTCTGTCAGTTGATGTTTTTGCAAAAGATAAAAGCTTTACAGGCCGTTTGATATTTGTTGGTAAAGATTACATAGAGGTGAAATATGGCAAAACAGAGAAAGTATTTTATATACAGGAAAAATCCGTAATAATGAAAAATAATACCAAAACTTCTTTTGCAGACCTTGAACCATGCCAGGTAGTAAGAATTAATTTCACAGCCAGGGATAATAAACTTTTTATAAATACATGTGAAATAGTAAAAGAAAGTGATTGCAAATAAAAAGGTATACAATGCAGCTAACAATTGATGACCATAGCATAGAAATACTATATAAAACACCGGAAACATCTAAAGCAGTATCAAGCCATACTGTACAGCTTGATAATTATTTAAATGACAATGTACACTTACAGTATAAACGGAATAAAGATTCAATACAGTGTGTGGTAAAGCCCGTAACGCGTCTGTATATACAAAAAGTAATTCTGACACTTCAGGTTTTAACTTTGGATGATATAGCCTGTTTTGCTAACGGCTATCAGTCATGGACATATACAGGACCTTTTTTTAAAGATTCAAAAAAACACAAACCATGGCCGCAATTTGTCATCGCAAATCAGGAAAATGCAGTCAATCCGCCAAAAGGAAAACGTGGTATAGTTCAGTCTGATATGCTTTTTGTGTTGGTCAGCAGTAACTCACAGGATACTTATGTTTTTGGACAGCTTCCCATACACAGGCAATTTCATCAGTTTGTTTCTTTTGAATATAACTATCGCACAAAATTGTTGTCCATTATATGGGATATTGACAGATATTGTGATGCTGAAGAAGACTGCATGCTTGATACGGTTTGTATGCTACAGGGAAATCCATGGAGGATTCTACAGACATATGCTGAGACAATTAAACAGGAACTATCGCCTACATTTAATACCACTATACGCAAGGGCTGGTGTTCCTGGTATTATTACTATAATACTATTACCAGTGATGAAATACTTCTCAATGCTAAATATGCCAAAGAACATTCCATACCATTTGATTTTATCCAGATAGATGATGGGTATCAGACTACAATAGGTGAGTGGACTACTGTAAAGAATTCATTTGCTGCTTCCATGCGGTATATTGCTGATACTATCAAAGGATATGGATTTACACCCGGCATCTGGTATTCACCATTTATTGTTTCAAAATATTCCAGTATTTTTAAAGAAACTCAGTCATGGATTCTTAAGGATGAAAAAGGGAAGCCGGTAGTTGCCGGTTATAATCCTGCCTGGGGCGGGTACTATTATACTGTAGATGTTACTCAACCGGCAGTGTTAAGCTGGATTGAGGATACTATTAATACATTGCTCTATGAATGGGGGTATGAATACCTCAAGTTAGATTTTATGTATGCAGCAGCATTGCCCGGCAAACGGTTTACATCCGGGATCTCACGATATGAAGCACTTGCTAATGCGGTTAAGCGAATCCGTAAAGTTAGCGGGAATGCTTTTCTTTTAGGATGCGGGATGCCCCTGCAGGCTGGCATTGGGTATGTTGATGCAATGCGCATTGGACCTGATGTTGCACCACAGTGGGGGCGGACATTTTTTGATAAATTATTTAACAGTGATTCAGGAATTTCAACACGTTCAGCTATTTGCAGCAGTGTGTACCGTTCATTTATGCATAACCGCTTCTGGGTTAATGACCCTGATTGCCTTATGATACGATCCAATAAAACAAAACTTAAACCTGAAGAACGGCAAACGTTGTATAATGTAATAGCAGCGCTGGGCGGTATGTTAGTAATATCCGACAGGTTACCTGATTATTCTGCAACCGAACGTGAAATGCTGTTACAGACAATTGCATTATTTGATATAGCAAAGGATGGAGATATTTATTGCAATAATATATTGAGCTCATTACGTTCATTCTATAATTCAAAAGGATTGGGTGTATTATTAAATGTTGATGATACTGGCTGTGAAGCAGCACTTGAACAGGAAATAATAAAGAATTATTCTAAAATATTTTTGATTGAGAACAATACAAAAATACCTTCCCCAACACAAACTTTTAAATTAGTACCGCACAGCTCAAAATTATTTCGTTTTGAAAAATAATTTTGCAACCGCTTCCTGATCCCTCTTGTCTCTTCATTGGGTTGTTGGTTTTTATTTTTAAGTCAGTAAATAAACAATTTTATTAATCCACTTTTATATTGGGACAGGATTGATAAGGAACTCAATAAGGTAATAGATTTCAAGTCAAGTTGCAAAAGATAATCAAAAAATTCAATTTTTAAGGAGAATATTATTAATGAAAAAAATTAAGGAAAACATCACCGGTGCTGTTACTGTATTGTTATTGATAATCAATACAGTATTCTGGGCTTCATTTTTATTTCCCATTGCAGTTTTAAAAATTATACCCATAAAAATATGGCGCAAGGTAATAAATAAATCACTGGATACTATTGCATGTTGCTGGATATACTGCAACAATGCTGGTTTGAAGATAACACGTACCATTAACTGGGATGTTACAGGTGTTGAAAATCTCAGTAAAAAAAGCTGGTATATAGTTATTGCCAATCATCAATCATGGACAGATATTGTTGTACTGCAAAAAATTTTGACTGGCAAAATACCATTTTTAAAATTCTTTTTAAAGAAAGAATTAATCTGGGTGCCGGTTTTGGGTTTAGCCTGGTGGGCATTGGATTTTCCGTTTATGCGGCGATATTCGCAGTCATTTTTACTTAAATATCCTCATTTAAAAGGGAAAGATATTGAGGTTACCAAAAAAGCATGCCAGAAATTTAAATATATTCCCGTATCAATTATGAATTTTGTGGAAGGTACACGGTTTACAGCTGAAAAACATTCAAAGCAGGAGTCACCATATAAAAATCTGTTAAAACCAAAATCAGGCGGCATAGGATTTGTATTTTCAACAATGGGTAATATGATTACATCAATCCTGGATGTTACAATTGTATATCCACAGGGAAGAATGTCATTCTGGGATTTTTTGTGTGGCAGAGTTACTTTAATAAAGGTGCATGTTGAGGAAATACCAGTTACTGATGAATTTGTTGGTGATTATGTAGATGATCCAGTATTCAAAAATAAATTTCAACAATGGCTCAATGATCTGTGGTATGGGAAAGACATCAGGATTGATATGATGAAAGGAAAATCACTTCCTCTATCAGTAAAATCGTATGCGGAAGATGGAGCAATGATAATTAACTAATAACAAGCTATATATAAATTTGAGTACAATTCTGCTACTTTGGGTGGCAGAATTGTTTTTTATCATTATCATTTTCCCGGTTTATGCTTTGATTCTTTTTTCAATTGTCGTATTTCGCTCTGTAATTCTTTCATTTCCTGAATATCATTTTTATTTTTCAATGATTCAGGTTCTTTATTCATGTCAGGTACGGCAACATCTTTTGGCCTGGCCTCAGTAGAACTTTCTTTGCCAGTATTATTATTAATATTGGAGTTAATTGTAGAATATTTACCATAATCAATATTATCAGAAAATTTAATAAATGACCCGTCAATGCCGTTAACCCATTGGAGTTCATATTTTTCAATATCAAAGGAAGTTATTTCATTTTTATTTATTGTATATAATTTTCCTGTTATAGCTTCTATTGATTGTTTTGTTTGAGTATTGTTAACGATTACATTCCCTTCAACAATATATATATGTGTGCCCTCAGGTGATACTTTGATATAAAACTCGGTGCCTGATGGCAGAATTATGGCATCTGGTGTTTTTATTTCATAATGCATGGTTTTATGGGTGCTATATGATTTTATATATGCTATGCCGTTAGATAAAATATACTGGAATTTTTTCTTGTCTGTTGTTGTGTTATACTGTGACTTTGATATTGTCAGATCAATAGCGCCAGCCAGCCTGAACCTGATGTCATTGTTAGCTATCAGGACAGCTGAATCGCTTTCGTTTAATACAATTCTGTGGCCTTCTTTGATGGTTTGTGTAGTGACGGTGTTATTTGCTCTACCTGCAATATATAAAATATGAGGGATGGATCTGTAATTTGGCTTAATGCTTAATAATACTATTGCAACACCCAAAAATACAATAGCAGTAAAAAAAGCCAGAGACCATTTATATGTTTGTATAAAATTAAAAATTCTATCAAAGAATGATTCTTTTTTTAATTCTGTTTTAGAATAATATTCCAGTATTGAAGCTAAAATGGTGGGTGATGGTTCAACAATTTTTTGTAGGGCGATAGTAGCCTGAATCAGCTGTAATTTTTTAGAGCATATATGACACTGCTTAATATGAAGTGTTGCATATTTTGCATCATTGTCACACAGATTATTTTGTGCTAAAGCAAGTAATGTAAGTTCATCTAAATGCTTCATAACATATATATTGCCCTTAAATATAATACAATTGTATCACAAAATATGGACACGCTATGATGTAAATTTTAAAGAATTATTGAAAAAATATAAATTCTTTTAGATGGCCGGGGAGCAGTTTACTTATTCTTCATAAAATCCTTTACTTTTTAAATGTAATAATAAATGTGATACTGTAGATTGTAACTTCCGCCTCACGGTTCTTTCGGATATATGTAAAAGCTTTGCTATTTCTTCATTTGTGTAATTATTATTTTTTTTCAAAATAAATATCGATCGACTCACCGGATCCAGTTGATGAAGTGCAAGTGTAACTTCTTTCTGAATTTCGTTAAAAATTACATCATCATCTAATGAATTGGTTGCTGGCAGGTGGTAAATGTCATCATGTAAACTATCCAGTTTTTCATTTTTTTTGAGATAGTTAATGGATAAATTATGAGCTGTTCTGTATAAGAGGGATTTGACAGTATCGTGATTTATTGTAGTTTTTTTTGAATATTCTATTAAGTTTATAAATGTTTCCTGCAATATATCTTCTGCGCTTTCACGTGAACCGGTTAATCGGTAAATATAGTTGAAAATTTCCTTATAATGTGTTGAATATAGTGATATTAGTTTTTCACGGGAAATCATATTTTTTAAAAAATTTTGTCCGTTTTTTATCAGCTGGATTGTATTATACTGCAAAGAGTTGATAAACAATAATTTTTATCAACAAAATTTTAAAATAAACTCTATCAGGAGGACAATATGAAAAAGGTGTTAGCTACATTAGTATCACTGCTTTTTGCTGGCGCAGTTTTTGCACAGACACAGGTGCAGACCAAAGAAGCTACCAAGAATGTTGGCCAGGAAAAGAAGATTGAAGTGCAGAAAAAAGTTGAAGTAAAGAAACAGGAACAGGCTCAAAAGAAAGAAGCTAAGAAAGAAGCTAAACAGGAAAAGAAAGAAGTAAAAGAACAGAAGAAAGAAGCAAAACAAGAACATAAAGGTGCTGCAAAGTAATAGGTTAACCTGCTTCAGCAACATGAATAAGCCATGCCATATAGACATGGCTTATTTTGTTTGCAAAAAGATAGTAAACTGTAAATTTTAAAGTAACATTGTAGATTAAAATTAAATAATATAGTACCTAAGTCTGGAGGTACACTTAATGCGTAACAAAATATTTTTCACAAATCCAATACGTGGTAATGTTAATGTAGTTAATATAAGGATCAAACTTTTTTAAAGAGGGGATTCTATGAATTGTCATAAAAAACAATATCTTATCGTTATATTTATTACAGCTTTTATTATAATATGCCATCCAATCACACTATTTGCTGAAAAAATGAAAACAACGATAGGATTCAAAAGTACTTACTCTTCAGGTATCTCTGATACAAATATTGCCTATAAACCCTTTGCCAGGATTGCATATGACATAAACTTTTTTAAAATTGAAGCAACAGGTATGTATACCATACATCAGCAAATAACCGATGGTGTGGGAAACTTTACTGAAATTAATACAGGGCAGGGGCAGGTAAAAACTTTCCTGACCATTGGTGAATTTATGGAGTTGGGGGGAGGTTATTCAATATCCAAAGGTGAAAATTCATATAACAGCAAAATGTATATGATAAACGGCAGCATTTATATTGGAGATGCAACCATTGATTTAGATTATACTAAAGAAGATAAACAATATGATTATAATTTTGATATTGATATAATTAATAATACATTTTTTGGTTCATTAAGTTATGATATCAATGATATAATTGGTTATGAATTGGAATATCATTATATATCTAATAATTTTTCAAATCTGGATTATACCTATGATAAAAAAATTGTAAGAATAGGCATGTCTGTGTATGCTGATCAAACGATATATATGGCAGGAATTAATGCTGGAACTGATTCAGGTGATTATGCAATCTTTGGAGCTGATCTTGGTTTAAGTAAAAAAGTCTATAATAGTATAAAAATAATGATAGCCTATAATGTAGATTATTACAATCCACCTGCTGTAACTTCAACAAGTGGGGGACATGGTGGGAGCAATGGTGGTGGATATAATGGTATGAATCCCTATATACGATCTGATCTGGCTGGAGAATCATTTTATGACCACTTGCTGAGTGCTTCAATATCATATTTATTTTAATAAAATTTCCTTGAAGTTTTATGTATAAAACTTTGTGATTGTATAGATTATACATTCCAGTTTTTATAGGAGTTTTTATTGGAGGAGAGTAGTGTTGACAAGAGAAATTGAGAAATTGAAAAAACAAAAAAAAGCATTAATACTTGCACATAATTATCAGAA